>JAGQLH010000051.1 GCA_020429465.1 Candidatus Dojkabacteria bacterium
CCCAAATTGAAATCTCTAAGCCTTGGCAACACAGACAAAAAATTGCGGATAAAACAATTCAAGATCTTACAATTATTTTAAAAGACCTTGAAAAGAAAATTGGTAAACCGATCGATATCTCTTGGGTATTAGAAACAGGGAGATTATTTGTCACAGATATAAGAGAAGCAAACCATGTAAATCCTCATGGGTTTGTGAAGTTATCACATGAAGTTCTTGCAGAAAAAACAAAGGAGGAGAAGAAACAGGAAAAATCAATTGAGGAATATGTAGATGAAATCGAACAAGAAATAGAGAATATTGAACATAATCCTGTACCTTTAAAAGAGGTATTATTTGACGCAAGAGGGATTGCGCGAGAAAAAACAGAAGAGGAACTGCAACCGATGAAAGAGTCAAAAGAAGACCATAATCATGCATTATCCTCTGAAGAAATTAAAAAATTAGAGCCACTTGCAGATGCTATTTGGGATATACAAGAATTCTCACCGCGGAGGAAATTAGAACCTACAGTCCTTGGTCTATGGATGGATGTAAAAGGTGGAAAAGCAAAAGGGGTAGTTAATTCAAATTCATTTTACGGGCTGTATAATTTTAATGGGGAAGATGCTGTTACTGCGTTTGGTCATAAGATTTCCGATCTAAACGAGAAGGAGCAAGAACAATTTGTAGAATATCTAGCAGAGGAATTATTCGAATCAGCAAGCCCAGACCCGGCTAAACATATAATGTATAGCATTAGTATGCTTACATCTCAGGAGGGGGTGGATTTTATGGGGATGGATAAATCGGGAATGTCTATACATCTTGATGATCAGTCACTTTTAAGACTCGAGATGGATGCCATAAAAACATTACGTAATAAATTAGGGTATCGAAATATTGCAGTTGCAATTCGTGGATTGAATCAATTAGAACAGTTGTGGACAATACGAAAATACATTAATGCATATGGGTTACGTCAATCTAGGTCGTTTGAAATATATGTTGAGATAGATAGCGTACCTCTTTTCTTAAATGCTCGTGATTACATAAAAGAAGAAATAGATGGAATTATTCTTCATGTTGATACGATAGTTGAGAATTTATTAGGAAAGAAAGTAACTATTGATGATATTCTTGATCATGAATCGTTTTGGGAATTAGTAGAAAAAGCATCCAAGGAAATACATAAAGAACATAGTAATTTTATAATTGCATCAAGGAATTTTAAAAAAGGAGAAGATTTATTATTCAAATTTATGCAGTATGGAATAACCGGAGTAATCCTATCCCCAGAGGAAATTAATGATTTACGTCCAAGGATTTCTAAGTTGGAAATTGATATGTTAGAATAAACAATTCTCATTTTGGGTACATTCGTAGTATAATCATCCCGCTGAGAAATACAGTCACTAAGAAGCTTCACACTGTGGAATAATTTAAGATTATTATTTTATTCGTCAGTATGAACGCAATGTTCGGGGAGTAGTTCAGTTGGCTAGAACGCACGGTTTGGGACCGTGAGGTCGCAGGTTCGAGTCCTGTCTCCCCGATTAACCAAAAAACCTCAAAACGTGAAATATTACGTATACCTCATAATTTCAGAATCCATGGGTAAAAAGTATGTGGGTTCGACTAATAATCTGGTAAGACGCCTCAAAGAACATAATTCAGGAAGAACAAAACATGGGACTACTTTGATATCAGGTATAATCATATATTAGAAAATTGGAATTATGGCAAAGGAAATCAGAAATGAATCAATAAGTTGCCTATATGGTATCGGCATGATGGCATTATTTGTCCTATTCTTTGCTTTTATTATCTATCTGGTATATTCATTAATCTCTAAAGCTGCACTAGGGGAATTTCAGGATACACAGATTATACAAGCTACTATCGGGTTTATTATTTCTGTATTGGGTGGAACAGTGATTGCAAAGAATTTGGAGAACAGGAATAATAAACAGTTGGAGTATCTTAAAATTAAAAATGAGATAGCACTAAGATTAATAGATTTAACAAGCGTTGTTTTACGAGGAAATACTAAAGATAAAACAAAGAAAGATGCTATTGATTTGATTCAGGTAGAAGGAATAAAAGCTAAGCTATATATGGGGGACGATGCATTGAAGTTAATAAACGATTTTATTGATAAGCCCAATAGTCGAACCCATAAATTACTTAACAATGAATTAAGGAATCAAGTTAAATAGTAGTATACTAGTGGTGCTAGTCTTGGCTATTAAAGTAGAGGGAAAATCCGGTTGCGCATAGCACTGCCACCCCAGCCCTTTTTTACTCAATCTTCGATCTAATATCCTCAAGTTTTATTTTCTTTTTTATATACTCCTGGTCTAGAATTTTCAACCTTCGTTCAATTTCCTCTTTATAATCTTTACTCTCTTGTGTAGGAGTAAATTCTTTCGAAAGACGTACAACAGTATCTTCTGTGAATAAACGTAAGCCAGCTATACAGTCATCGCAAACATTAAAATCAAATAGATGTCTACATATGTTCTTATTATCACAAAGTACGCACAATGTTAAATTCCCCATGATATGTCCTTAATTATTAATAATCATAGCAAAAAACATACTACTGTAGAAATTTCATAAAACAAAGTATACTTTGAACTATATAGATACTTACATAATGAAAGAGTACTTAAAAAATCCAACAGGAATAATAGTATTAATTGCAATTATTTTAGGATTTCTAATGCCAAATTATGGCATTGTCATTAAACCCTACCTCACATATCTTTTGATGATCCTTATGTTCTTTAGTTTTCTAGGGGTTAATGTATTAGATATTCCACATACGTCTTCCCAAGTGCTTGAAGGGTTAGGAGTTCTAGCTATTATTCATATTGCTTCTCCATTAATACTTTTCCTTTTCAAATCGCAATTTGAGTCACATGTCTTTTTAGGGTTACTTCTAGCCTCAAGTGTTTCCTCTGGTATAAGTGTTGTAGTTTTATCAAAGATGTTAGGGGGAGATCAGTTGAAAGCACTCGGTATAACGGTAATTTCTAATGTCGTTGCCCCGATAATCCTGCCAGTGGTACTTGGGTTATTTGCTGGTAGAACAATCCAAGTTGATTACTTTATGATAGGAATAACAATCTTTAAGGTCGTAATAATTCCTCTTTTTTTTGCATCGTTGTTCAATAGATCAGTAATAAAGAATAATTTAAAAAAGATAAGTCATTCTCTATCTTTAGGGGTATTATTTCTACTAATCTTCGGTAGTATTGCGTCGATCCAATCAGATATTACTAAAGACACTTCTATGGCTTTATACATAGGTCTAATTGTTTGTATGTTAGTAGGGATTAACTTTTTATTGGGATATGCGCTCGGTAGTGATAAAGTAGAAAAAATCACGTATGGGGTAACAGCAAGTTATAAAAATTATACTTTATCAACGGTATTGGCAGTCTCTCTATTTGGATCAGCGGTAGCTCTGCCTTCGGTTATATACATTGTTGTAACAAATCTTATGCTTGTACCAGTCCAATATTTATCCAATAATAAAAGAGATGGATAAAAATATAATTATACATTTTTTGAAATAGTACATGTCTTTAAGATATAAAGTTCTATCTGCAGTATACGTTGCATTATTGAAAGATAACAAAGTAGTATTGGCTCGACGTTACAATACTGGCTACCAAGACGGTAACTATACCTTGCCAGCTGGGCACATTGATGAAGGTGAGACTGCTTTGGAGGCGGGTATCAGGGAGGTAGAAGAAGAGGTTGGAGTGAAAGTTAGTCCAGAGCATATGGAATTTTTTCATGTGACACATAGAAACTCTATAGACGGTAAGGTGTATATAGATTTCTACTTTACTGCTAAGGAATGGGAGGGAGAGGTGCAAAATATGGAACAAGAAAAGTGCGACGATGTAAGATGGTTTGGTCTATATAATCTACCAGACAATATATTGCCTGATGTCCAGATGGCTATGGTGCAATTAAAATCAGAGATATATTATTCAGAGGTGGGCTGGAAATAAGATAAATATATGAAAAAAAATCATACGAATATAAAAATTCTCAGTATTGTATTTCTGGTTATTCTGCTCGGTACGTTGTTTTATGGTTATGTTATGCTCAAAACACAAGAGCCACAAACTGAACCAGATTTTTTTCCAATAGCAGGTGAACAAATGCCTACCTATATAGATCTATGGGAGGGGAGGGCAGAATTTGGTGCTGAGGAGCGTATAACTGCTGATGGTCCTTATAATTATGAATATGAATTCAATTACAATTTACATGACTCGGGAATGGCGGTCATCGAAGATCCAGAAAACCCTGGAGTTGTGTATTATTTTTTGGAACATTGGAAAGATGGAGATCCACATGTATTGGAGCCACATGTACTTAAATCAACAGATGGGGGGAAGCATTTTATTGATCTAGGGAAACTATTTGATGTTTCAGCTAATGGAGAATGTTCAAGAAATACTACGTTCGCTTATTGGGATTATGACAATAAAATATACTGTCATCGCCAGATGAGAGAGCCCGATGTAATGATTCATAATGATGCTATTTGGGTAGCATATGAGTCTACTGCAGATGCAGCAGATGGTGAGCGCTTACGAGGTATAGCAGTTGCAAAATTTAACTCTTTTGCTGAATTCGAGACAATTCCTCGAGCTGTTCAACACGGTACTAATTTTAGACAGCATCCACTTTTTATTCCAGAAAATTTTGATGCAGATCCTAACACTCCTGGTGATCAGTATAGTTCTGCCTCAACTCCTATATGGTTTGTTGATAATGGACGAGTTAATGTTCTATGGACAGCAGTCCATCCATTTCTGGAAACTTGGGAATTTGCGCTTACACAAAAAGGTCATTACATTCAGTCTAGTACCGGAAATGATTGTCTTGATCCAATGTATTGTAATTTTACCTTTGACTATAGGTATATTACTGATCCTTTCCTCCCAGGAGGTAAAAGTGGTAGATGGGATACGTCCAGGAGAGAGGTTCGACATATTGAAAAAGAGCAGGACGGGTATTATTATGCACTCTATATTGGGCAAACTTTGCCAGAGCCTATGGGGTGTGATACCTGTGATGCTTCGGGTGGTGGTATTGTAAGGACGACAAATATCACGAATCCAAATTGGGAAACAAATGATGAAATTGGGTCAAGTCTTTTTGTCCCCTATAATCAGGATTATAAGGCATTGTTTTTCAGTCTCACAGAGATCGGCGGTATTCCGTATGTATATTACGGACAAACTCGTCCACCATATAACCCTGGCAATCCTTTTAAAGGTATAAATCGAATTTATCGTAAAGCCCTAGTTTGGAAAGATTCTCCAACACTTACCCCAACGTTAACTCCAACTTTGACACTAACTGGGACTCAGAGTCCAACTATTACTCAAACAATTACACCTACAGTTACAGTAAGTCCAACTAGTACTCCGTTAGAGGCATGTCAAAACATAGATAGTAATGAAGATAATGCGGTAACGATCTTAGACTTCTTACCATTCAAAAATTCATATCTCACAAGTTGTACAAATGAAAATACTCAGTACTTAACGTGTGGCTCTGTAGACTCAAATAATGATCAATATGTAAATATTGTTGACTTTGCTGAATTTATTAAAAAGTATGATAAGACATGTAGCTAGTGGAGTAGGGAAAGTTAGGTAGTAGTGGTTTTTATGTGTCCGTGTTAGTATTATGTACTATTTTTTATATATTTATCATGAATGAAAAATCAAATTCTCAGAGGTATTTAATAGTTTTTCTCCTTTTACTAATAGTGATATTGCTAGTAATTGGACTAACTCTCGGAATAGTCTATTTATCTCGAACTGGAAGTGAAAAGGAGTCTACTCCTAATCAAAACACGCCTGATATAACCCAGGATAATGAAATGTATGACTTAGATGAAGATGATATATCAATGAATTTAGAGAACAATGAAAGCGAATTAACTACGATATTTAGCTTTAAAGATGGTGTTGATGTAGAACTAGTAGAAAAAAGCATTGAAGTTTCTGAATTTGGTTCACACACAATAGTAGAAGTTGATTATGAATCAGAAGAAGAGTTTTTTGATAATGTTTATGGTACTAGCGATTGGGGAACTAGCTTATTCTATCTTCCGATAACTGATTCATATTATGTGTTATACCCTGGTGGGCACAAAAAAGTTTCAGTAGTATCTAAAGCAATGGTAGCAAATGAATTGGAAGGCTTTTTCACTGATACTATAGAAGAAACCGTACGAACTAAAGATTGTATTCGATTACCATGGGATACGGTTAATGGTGTCAGCTTAGAAATACTTGATTGTGTAATTACAACTACATATGGATACGATGAGTATCAAGATATTACTGAAAGAAGTTCTTGTCTTTTTGAGGTGAGCGAAACGGAGTATATTATGTTTGAAGTTCCATTAGCACCTGCTTCAACTGACATAAATACCTGTGAAACACTAGCAGAGAGTCTTGGTTCAATGCGGGTTATATAGAATTGTCAGGTTGAAATATCTATTCCCGAACTTATTTTTTAATAAAGCAGAATGATTAAAGCGATAATATTTGATTTTGGTAATGTTATTAGTACCTTTGACAATGATCTTTTTATTGCCAGGATTGATGCATATTCAAATTTCAATACAGAAGAGCTCCATAATTTAATTTATGAAGAATCGGGTTTAACGGATCTTTATGAACGAGGAGAGATAAGTTCGAATGAATTGTTTGAGGAAATCTCAAAACTTTGTAATTTGAGCATGCCGATAGACAAATTTAGGATAGCGTATGGAGATATATTTACTCCAATCCCAACTACGATTGATCTAGTAAAAAAATTGAAACAAAAATATAAAATTGCACTTCTTTCGAATACTAGTGAATGGGATTTTGAAATAGGGATCGAAGCATGTGAGGTATTTGATCTGTTTGATGCGGTGACCTTATCACATGTGGTTGGAGTGAAAAAGCCAGGGCAAGAAATATATAATGATAGTCTCGGGAAATTGGGACTGAAACCAGAAGAATGCGTGTATATAGATGATATTAAGGAGTATGCTGACAAGGCGAAGGAGTTAGGTATACATGGTATCCACTATAAATCCCAAGATGGATTGATGGGATCGTTAAAGGCCCTAGGGATCATTGTTTGAGAGATGAAGTAATTTCGACGGGGGGGCAAATAGTAATGCGTATTTAGGATCACATACGTATAAAGAAAAAAGTTTTACAATTAAAAATAAAATTCTTAAAATTCTTGAAATGAACGGATTTCATACAAATATTGAAAAAGAGACAATTGATAATAAGAAATTTCGCAAAGTTCTGTATACTTCAAAACATAGTCAGTTGGTACTTATGAGCTTGCAACCTGGAGAAGAAATAGGTCTGGAAACACATAATGATAATGATCAGTTTTTTAGATTTGAGAGTGGAAAGGGTAAATGTCTTATAGATGGCAATGAGTATAGTGTTTCGGATGGAGTTGCGGTAATTGTTCCTGCGGGTGCTGAACATAATGTAATTAATACGTCAGATACTGAACCTCTTAGGATGTATACAATATATTCGCCAGCACATCACAAAGATCAAATAGAAAGAGCTACAAAAGATGAAGCTGAAGCGAATGAAGAAGACTTTGATGGAATTACGACCGAATAAACTAGATTGGAGGTCTTGAAATATGGTATACTAGCCTCCAGACGCAGGTGTAGTGGCTACTCCACTATAGGCGGACAGGTATGTTAGTTTTCTTCCGACATTGCAGTCAAAGAATAAGACATACAAAGTTGTGAATCCCGTAAGATTGCAAAGCAATCACAGCGGGGTAAACTGAAAGAAAAGATCGTTAAAATCAATAAGCGGGTGTAGTATAGCGGCCATTATGTCAGTTTTCCAAACTGAAGATAGGGGTTCGATTCCCCTCACCCGCTCCAGAGTGTATTTATCTTCCCAAATCCCCCAATTTCCTTATTAGCATTGTTCGAAGAGAGTTCTACTCAATTGAGACTAGATTTTTGAAGATCTCAGTCTTGAAAATTAATGTATGCAAACTTAAATGTTATAAAAAGTCTCTGCAATAGCAATTAGTAATGCTCTATCTTTTCCGAAGTTATTTCCTTGATATTCTCCTACTATTGATTTGGTAGTAGTCGGAGTAGAAGAAGAAAATGTGCCTGAAAGTAACTTATGATTCTCCACGTATCCTAAGGTTATTAATTTATTACTAAAAAAAGTTTCTGGAATACAATCAACCGAATTGTAGTCCTCACAACCAATTCCAGACGCAGCAGTAGTGAATGCAAAGTCGAAGTTTTCCGATTGTACTTTTATATGTACACTCGGTTCTTCATTGTATGTTCCTTCGTATACTTCACATGTCCAGGTTTCTGGTATATAAAAGCCAAAACGCAGTGCAGTTGTTTCGCATTTCTTAGTCAGTGATAGTTCATTCTGTTTAGATATGATTGGCGTAGGTGTTTCAGTCATAATAGGTGATGAGCTAGTTCTGATAGTAGGCGATTCTATTGGTGTAGTACTTATTATAGGAGTAGGTGTTTCAATAGATGTATTATCGTCACTGTTTTGGTTACTGAAAACACATCCCCCAAGAAATACTAAAGGTATCAATAAAATTATTAAATTTATTTTTATATTTTTCATGAGAGTATATTTGAAATTAGTTTTTTGGAGATCTCAATCTTGAGAATATTGTTGTGTTAGTCAGTAAAGGTAATCGTCCTAAGAATCATTACAAAACGCTCAAAATCAATATCCTTTTCTTGCCAGTCTTCGACTGATACGTATTTAGGTACATTGGTGCCCGAATAGTTTGTTTGATATCCAAGACTGTAGTATCGAGAATTCGGTTTAAAGCCAAACATTATCCCAATTGCATCTGGATCATATTCAAGTTCATAGTAAAGCGGACCTAGATGGTAAATAAATTGATGTGAGATAGTCGCGTTGGTATTTAACTCTGGGCCTACAATCAGATATTCGTTCCCATCAATAGAAAAGCTTGTGGAAGTAAACATGTCTGAATCCGTTACGGTCATTCCTCCATCCAATTCGTTTTCAGATGAGTAGATTTCAAGCTGTGAATTTTCACTACTCACGGTTAGAATCTGCACATCAGTTCTGCCAGATGATACAACTGGACCAAGGATATTAAATGAGCTTGGATACTTAAAACTAATTTTAAGTTCATCATTTTTGTATTCTTTGTAGTCCTCACCTAAAACCTCTAAAACTTCCTGCTGAGTAGGTGAATTTTGTTGGATATTGTTACTAGGCTTAGGCGTAGGTGATTCACTAGCTTCTGGAGTATTACTTACAGATCCTGTCGGTGTTACTTCTTCGGTAGGCACAGTCGTAGGTGTAGGATCTATTGAATCAGTGTTTTCGATAATAGAACAACCACCTAGTACAACTAAACTAGAAATTATCAGAACAGGCAGTAGTTTAAAGTTAATATTTTTCACGATTACATACTAATAAATTTATATCCTTAAAGTTTGAGTATGAAGATTACTAAATGCTACACCGTAAGAGGTGATGTTTGAACTACCGAATTTTATCATTTATAGCCTACAGTTTGATTAGTTCTACTAATAGGACACAGATAG
>JAGQLH010000052.1 GCA_020429465.1 Candidatus Dojkabacteria bacterium
CAAACGATTGTTATGAAGTCTAATCTAAATGAATTGTTACAATTTTTTAAGTTTCAGAATAAACTAAAAACAATTGAGCGGAATAATTGGTTGCCAGATGGGAGGAAGGAAACTTCAGCTGAACATTCCTGGAGTGTAGCAATGATGGCATGGTTGCTCGCTACTCCGTTAGCTGAAGAAGTTGGGAAGGAGTTAGACATTGAGAGCTACTCAAAATGTCACTTATTCATGATCTTGTTGAGATTGACGCTGGTGACGTTGCAGCGTGGGATACAAGTGGTAGAAAACGAGTTGAGCATGATGAGTATGATGCAATTGCGAAAATACATCAAATGTTAGAGAACTCAGAAGGGGAAGAGTTGGAAAAATTATGGATAGAACATGAGGAACTTAAAACTATTGAAGCTAAATTGGTTAAAGCGTGTGATCAAATTTGTCCACTTATCTATCGCGTCGTATTTAAATCAGGGTATGCAGGAACAGGGGTTGATCGTGAAAAATTGGATGAAATTCTACTTAAATATGTAGATTTTAGTGAAACCACAAAAGATTTGTATTATGCTCTTACTGAAGAAATTGCAGTATTAGGACTTTTTGATTTGCGTACCGATGAAAACATACAATAAGCTTGTTCGTGACAAAATCCCTGAAATAATAAATAAACAAGGAGAAATTGCCAAAATAGAAATTCTTAGTGATGAACAGTATCTTGCTGAGTTATATAAAAAATTGCAAGAGGAAATTACAGAATTTAAAGGTGATCCTTGTGAAGAAGAGCTTGCAGATATATTCGAAGTACTTGATGCTCTAAAGGCATATTATAGATTTAGTGGAGGTAGTATTGAAAAAATTAAGTCTCAGAAGCGAAAGGAGCGTGGAGGTTTTGATGATAGAATTTTTCTTAAAACTATAGAGAAATAGTAGTACATTACATAAATTCCCAATATATCCGTGAATCTAGTAACTAAGAGTGATATAGGTATTGTCTCATACGGTGCTTATATTCCTCCCTATCGTATAACAGTAAAAGAAATAGCTCGTACATGGGGTGCAGATGCATTAAAAATTGAACAAGGGCTAGGGCTTATTGAGAAATCTGTCCCTGGGTTAGATGAAGATACTGCAACCAATGCGGTGAATGCAGCATTTCAGGCAATCGAACGATTTGGGGTTAAGGAAGCACAAAGTATAGGTGCAATATATGTAGGCTCAGAAAGTCATCCATATGCAGTAAAACCTACAGCGGGTATTGTTGGAGAAGCACTCAATATAGGAAATGAGTGGACTGCTGCAGATTTAGAATTTGCGTGTAAGGCTGGAACAGCTGGTATACAAGCTGTTATTGGGTTAGTTGAGTCGAAACGAATTAAGTTAGGATTAGCAATAGGTGCAGATACAGCACAAGGAGCGCCTGGAGATGCGTTAGAATATTCAGCAGCAAGTGCAGGTGCAGCATTTCTACTTGGTACAAAAAAGTGCATAGCCAAAGTAATTCATACTACGTCTTACACAACTGATACGCCTGATTTTTGGAGAAGAGAACATGTCCAATTTCCAAAGCATGGAGGAAGATTTACAGGTAAACCTGCATACGAACAGCATGTATTAGCTGCAACTCAACAACTTATCCGAGATACTGATATTACAGTAGAAGATGTAGACCATGTGGTTTTTCATATGCCAAATGGTAAATTTCCTAAAGTGGTAGCAAAGAAGCTAGGGGTAACTTCGTCACAACTAGAAAAAGGTTTTGTTGTTCCAATGGTAGGTAACTCCTATTCGGCATCAAGTCTTGTTGGGTTAGCATCAGTACTTGATAGTGCTCAGCCAGGGGAGAAAATTTTACTTACAAGCTATGGAAGTGGTGCTGGGAGTGATTCGTTTTTATTTGAAGTTACAGACGAAATTGTTGAGTATAGAGAGAAAGCTAAGACGGGAATTTATACGCAAACAGTGCTAGAACAGACAGAACAGAAGAGTTATTTAACCTATGGACAATACGTCCGTCATACCAAAAAGTTACGATGAGTAATTTTCAATCATTTCATATATCAGTCAAAGGGATACTTGTAGTTAAAGATGAGTTTCTTTTATTGCAAGATATTTGGGGAGCTACCGGAAGAAAAACAGTTGACTTACCAGGTGGGAGAGTTGATACGAATGAGATGATTAAGAATACATTGTATAGGGAGCTGTTAGAAGAGATAGGTGTTGATATCAAGAATGTACAATGTAAGATTGAGTTGTTTGATTATGATCAGAGAGTGAGATATGGGATTGAAAACTACCAGGTTGCCGAGTTAATACATAGGGTGAATCTTTTGGAAAGTACTAAACCAAAAATATCTTTAAGTGAAGAACATGTTGATTATTTTTGGGTAAATCCAAGTACAGATCTGACAGAGTATGAATACACTAGTGAAAAACAGCTGTTACTATTTCAAAAATTACAACGTGAACTTAAGAATAAATGACCTATATAGCAGGATCATATACAACTAAATTTGGTGAACTTTGGGAACGTGATTTAAGATCGCTCGGGATTGAAGCAATAGAAGGGGCTCTCAAAGATGCAAATATAGAATTGAAGGATATTGATGCTCTCTATGTCGCAAATATGGCAGCATCTCGACTATCTGGGCAAGACCATATAGGGTCACTTATTGCTTCTGAACTTGGGATAGATGTGCCAGCGTACCATATTGAGTCGGCTTGTGCTTCAGGTGGAGTGGCTGTGCGCTTAGGACACTTAGATATTCTTTCAGGGGAATCCAAAAATATTTTGGTATTAGGGGTAGAAAAAATGACCGATATATCAAATTCTGGAGTTACTGCAGCTCTTTCTGGTGCAAGTGATGAGGAATGGGAGGCATTCTATGGTGCTACATTTCCCTCTCTCTATGCAATGATTGCGAGAGAGCATATGAGAAAATTTGGAACTACTCGAGAACAACTTGCACTCTGTTCAGTCAAGAATCATGCATTTGGTTCAAAAAATCCGCATGCCCAATTTCCATTTGAAATAACAACTGAACAAGTGCTGGACGCATCTCCTGTTGCTGATCCACTTGGTTTGCTTGACTGCTCACCAATTAGTGATGGAGCATCTGCTATTGTTTTATCGAAGGAAAAGAAATCAGATGTAAAGATTATTTCTTCAGCGCAAGCCCAGGATACAATTTCATTACATAAAAGGAACGATATAACAGAGTTGACAGCAACAGTTAAGGCAGCAAATAAAGCATTCCATAGTGCAGGTTTAAATAGAAATAATATTGATATTGTTGAGCTTCATGATTGTTTTTCTATAGCAGAAATACTGGCATATGAGGACCTGGGATTTGCTAAAAAGGGAGAGGGTGGTAAATTAATTGAATCGGGAAAGACAGGTCCAGGTGGGTCTTTACCGGTAAATACATCAGGGGGATTAAAAGCATGTGGTCATCCTGTTGGTGCTACAGGAGTGAAGCAGATTGCTGAATTAGCTTCGCAATTATCTGGATCAGCAGGTGCACGGCAAATCTCAAAAAACTTAAAATACGGGTTAGCGCACAACGTAGGAGGAAGTGGAGGTACTGCAGTAGTTCATATACTTGCGAAAGTGGGTTAGTAGTATGTCATTCCTGCGAAGGCAGGAATCTTCATGGTATTACTACCTTCGCAGGAACGACGTAAAAAACTATTATTTAACCTTTTAAAAGCTCAAAGTTTTAAGCCAAAAACCAATATGCATAAAAGTTCTCCATCAAAAATCTGGCGAAAATTTGATACACGATACTCTATTATTAGTAATCAAAAGGCTAAGTTAATTTCTTGGTCAAAAGTTGAATCAGGACCTGATGGTTTCGATTTGTATACTCCGTATACGGTTGGTATATTAGAATTTGAAGATGGGACACGCTTTACAGCCCAAGTTACTGATTCTGATTATGATACTCTTAAATATGGAGATGTATTCGTACCATTTTTTAAAAAGTATTATGAAGATGGTTCTGATGGTGTAATTCACTACGGATTGAAGTGGAGAAAGATATAATTGAATCTAAGTGAACCCTGGATGATCAACAATCTCAGGACCAAAGTAAACTCTAAACATATTTAGCAATATATTTTTGAGTGAGTTCATAGCAAGCTTTTGGGTCATGGAGCTTTCTTCCTGTTGGATAGTAGGAAATTGAGCTGAAGCTATTTTAGTCTTTTCGAAGTTTCTGTCCCATTGAGCGCTTAATAATCCTAAAAAGTTTTTTGCCTGATGATTTTGAATCATCTCGAAAATTAGTTCTTTCGGTGCACGAAATCCTGTGAAAAAATAAAGAGTGTATTCTCCCATAGGTGTTTTGAGTTTATGAACGACTGGATTTAATTGTTGTTTAAGGTCATCTGGGCATGGAATCTCAGGTATACTTGGAAAGCCACGTAATATTGTATCTGTTTCTCCTTGTGCAAATTTGCTTGGTATTGATAATATAAAAAAATCATTTTCTGGCCCTATTGGGTCTGGAGAAATTACCAAATCCCTCAACATCATTTCCAGATAGTATTGCTTTATTAAGAGATTGTTTTCGGGACTAGATGACCATTTAGTAGTCATTACTTGATGTGCCCAAGAGGTATCTATTGGGCCAAATCCACTCCATTTATCACCAGATTGGGAGGAATAAATGCCGCGGGTGGGACTTGAACCCACACGCCGGATAAGGGCAAAGGATTTTAAGTCCTTCGTGTCTACCGATTCCACCACCGCGGCATGATTTTAAAAGAGATTGGAGGTCACGGTGGGACTCGAACCCACGATAAAGGTTTTGCAGACCTCTGCCTTAACCACCTTGGCTACGTGACCATATCAATAAGCCTTTTAAAGAACTCGAAATTAGCTGGATAATTATAACAGAACACGATTCCTTGAGACATTAAATCATCAAACTTTTACAAAAAACAATCAACTAAAAACTACGAACTTCAAATCATAAACTATAATTCCTTTTCTCTCATATCAATGTACTCAAAAAGATTCGGATGAAATGTTTCTACAGAAGATCTTCCCACGATAAGTATCCGATCATCTTTGGTAATAAGGTTTTTTTCTTTTGCAAATCGTAACATCCCATCAATAGCACTATCTCTATCTTTGTAGAATTTATTGAATTTAAATGCCTTAATTCCTTTTGTAAGATGCAATTGCCTCATCAAGGTGTCACTTTGTACAAGAGTATATATTGGGACTGGTAGATCATATCGAGCAAGAAGTCGAGGTAATTGTCCAAGACGTGAAATAGCAAGCACCTTAGTTACATCTGCACTAATACACATGTCAAATGCTGCATTAGCAAGCGCATAATCAATCTTGAACTCTTGATCAGGTCCAGGCCCAATAGAAATAAGAGAAGGTGTATCATGCTGTTCTATTTCCCTTGCAATACGTGAAATAGTTTCAACCGTTTCTGCAGGGTATTCACCAGCTGAGGTTTCACCTGAGGTCATAATCGCATCAGTTCCGTCCCAAATAGCATTTGCTACATCTGAAATTTCAGCTCGAGTTGGTGAAGGATTCTTAATCATAGAGTCAAGAACCTGTGTCGCAGTGATAACAGGTTTTGCAGCTTCATTGCATTTTCTAATCAGTTCTTTTTGGATTACTGGGAGTTTTTCAAATGGTAATTCGACTCCCATGTCGCCTCTAGCAACCATTATACCGTCGAATATTTCGAGAATTTCGTCTATATTACTAACACCCATTCCTTCTTCGATTTTTGCAATTATTTTAAGATCAGTACCCTCAACAGCTTTTTTAACTTCACGTGCATCTCTTGCATCCCGAATATAAGAGGCAGCAACAAAATCCCATTTATCCTTAATTGCGAATTCGATCTGTTCTTTGTCAGTTGTTGTAACAGTTGGGATAGAGAGATAAATTCCCGGTGTATTCATTGATTTACCAGGTTTCAAAACTTTACCTTCTAAAATTTTACAGTGAATCTTATTACTCCACACTCCCGTTATCTCTGCTTTTACACTTCCATCATCGAAGAAGATAACTTGTCCTTTTTTTACATCCTTATAAAGTGTGAGATGATTTTTAGGGTAAATCTTATCTTCAGATGAATTTCCTACGATTATCTCCTGTCCTTTCTTGAGTTCAATTGCTTCTCCAAAATCATTAAGTCGTACGTCACTTCCTTTTATATCTAACATAAGTGCCACCTCTTTCGAGATGCTTCGTACTAATTTAGCAACTCGTTCTAATTCTGCTACATCTGAGTATGCAGCATTTATCCGGGCTACGTTCATGCCATTCTCTATCATTTTCTTTAGGACTTTCGGATCCCAACTAGATGGACCAATAGTACACACAATCTTTGTCTTCTGCATGATTTCTTTATTTTTGGTAAGAATTGAATAAAGACTCAAAATTGAGTCGTACTATTGTAGCACTTCTTGTGAATTGTGGTTAGCTTAAGAAGTTCCAGCCTTGTGAGCCATTATTAATGTGCATGCAGCCATTGAATCAACAAATAAGCTTGCTCCTGCTGCAATTTTATCAACCCCCTCAAAATTTGTATGACTACCTCCAGCAAGTAGCATTATGCTCGAAAAAAGCAATAGAAAAGTTACAAACTGGCATGATTTAGCACTATCATTTGAAGGTTCAGGTATAAATGTTGCCTCACCAATGACTAACGACATATTGAATATATTTAGAAAGTGAGTTGATACTATTATATACAAATAAAGATAAAGAACAGATTAAATTGTGCTAAATAGTTTATAATGCGTTAGCAATTACACTAATCTCATAAAATCCACTATGAAAGTCACCGTTCAATCACCTGCAAATATAGGTCTAATTAAATATTGGGGTAAAGCAAATAACGAACTATTTATTCCTGCTAATACTTCAATTTCGATGACTATGAGTGGTTGCGTAACAAAAACCACCGTAGAAGTTGCTCCGGATCTCAAGGAGGATAGTGTCGAGGTTAAGTTTTTTGGTGATCAATATAAAGTACTCGGAAAAAGTTCAATAAAGGAAAGACTTATTTATGACCAGATTGAGCGGATCCGCTCAATGGCCGAATCTAGTAATTGTGTCCGAATTATGTCCGAAAATAATTTCCCTGCAGATGCCGGGATTGCCTCTTCTGCTTCAAGTTTTTCAGCTATAACAGCAGGCTTATTAATAGCATATGGTCTTAATGAAATTTATGAGAATAAAACGGAATTATCAAAGTATATTCGTCTATGTGGGTCTGGTTCAGCAGTGAGATCAGTGTATGGGGGCTTTGTAGCTTTTCAGAAGGGTGAGGGACATGAGGACTCAATTGCTATACAATTAGCAAATGAAGATCATTGGGATTTAGTAGATATCGTAGCTGTGGTTGATTCGGAAAAGAAAAAAGTTTCATCATCTCGTGGTCATGATTTGGCTGCTAGTAGTCCATTTTACTCAGTACGAATGAAGGAAATTGAGAAAAGAATAGTGGGTTTGAAAGAAGCTATTCAAGATAAAGATTTTGAATCGTTTGGAGAAATTATAGAAACTGACCATATTTCTATGCACTGCGTAACTATGACATCTAAGCCACCAATATTCTATTGGGGACCTGGCACAATGAGAATAATCAAAGATTTGCAGGAATGGAGGGAGAATGAAGGATTGTTAGCATATTCAACTATCGATGCAGGGGCAAACGTCCATGTAATATGCCAAAAGAGAGATGCAGAGGAAGTGCAAAAACGATTGGAAGCAAATGAATTCGTAAAGTGGACGATTTATAATGAAGTTTGTGAGGGGGTCAAACAAATCAATAAACATTTGTTTTAATGCTTAGTAATTTGTGTTCCTTGTCGTAATTTATGCTCAATAAAGCTGATGTAGGAATGACATAATATCAATGACGTAGTTTTCACTTGATGATATTACCTATAAACAATTATGAGCCAAAAATCCGAACTTATTGAAGTCCTTGATGAAAATCAGAATATAGTAGATATAAAACCCCGGTCCTATGTTCATAAACATGAACTACTTCATGCTGTAGTCCATGTATTTATTTATAATCCAATTAAAGGATTACTAGTACAACAACGATCACAGAATACAAAAACATACCCATTACAATGGCATACTGCTGGTGCTTCGGGGCATATCGAAGCAGGAAAAACACCTGAACAAACATGCTGCGTAGAAACAAAAGAAGAGTTAGGTTTATCTATTAATCAAGACGAGCTTATATTTCTGGGAATTTTTCAAGATGAGGCGTATGTTGATGGGGTTGGGGTATATGAACGTGCATTTATTCATGCGTATCTAATTATGACAGATGTTACACTTAGGGATATTTCAATCGATAAGAATGAGGTTAGTACGGTAAAGTTTATGAGAATTAATGAAGTAATGTCCGAATTAAATAGTGATGCATTTAGTAGATATATTAATCAAAGTAAGGAATACTATCTTGATACTTTAGATTTAATTCAACAGAAAGTAGGTCATGAGTAATTTTGCAATATCTGGAACATCAGGAGTCGGCAAAAGTTATCTTGAACAAATTCTCAAAAATGACTATGGATTCTATCCTGTCCCAAAGTATACAACTCGAGATTTGAGAGAATCAGAAGTTGGTTCTAAAGATATATTTTCTGTGTCTGTAGAAGAATTTGACACCTTAGCATCTTCCGACTTTTTCTTTACCCTTGATTATCATAATAATAAATATGGTTGGAAGAATTCAGACTTAGATATGCATGCTTCTAAACATGCAACCATAGGTATTACAATCGATAGTGTAAGAAAATTACTAGATTTAGGTATTTCTTTTGTCCCCGTATTACTTACAGTCTCAGAAGATAGAATCGGACTACTTGAATCAAGAATAAAAATACGAGAGAGATTTGAAGATTTAACTGAAGAGGAAAGGGTTGAGGCACAATTACGTATAGTGGAACGTCTTGATTTAGCAAGAAATGAAATGGCTAAGATCGAATCATTAGTTCCACGAATTAGAAAAGCGGGAGGAGAGGTATTTGAAATTATGGATGATACAACTTTGCAACAAGAGGTGATTCCATGGATATTAGATATGTGTAGAAATAAAGAAAATTAACTTAAATTATTTTAGTTCTATTATACTGATGGTACAG
>JAGQLH010000053.1 GCA_020429465.1 Candidatus Dojkabacteria bacterium
GATGTAAAACAAATTACAAGGTTAGATGACTTAGTAAAAGCGTTCAATGAAGCAGAAACAGAGGCTCAAAAATCTGCTATTGGCGACACAATTAAGAAAATTGCTCCTGATGTTTTAGAAACGACTGGGGTCGTAGAAGATGCAAATGGGAAGCTAAATGAAACTTATAAGCTACTTGGTAATAATCTTGATGATATTAAAGAGAAACAAAGCGAACAATATGGTAGCGAATTGCTCTCTAAACAACGTGAATTTGTTAATGTAGTAAGCAAAGAGGGGGAGCAATACAAAGCAAATAGGTCTGAATTAGATAAGCTTAAAGCTGAAATTTCTGAAAAAAAGAAACTTGGTTTAGATACTTCTGAAGTTGAACAAAAATTTGCTAATCTCTCGGAACAAAATCAAAAAGCTATAGGCGAAGTAGTCGAATCAACGGCTAAATTGGCTTCGCAAGGCGAGGTTTCTAATCAGGTTTACGAAGAACTTGGTCAGAAATTCGGTATTTCTGGCGAAGAAATGCGTAAAATGGTCGAAAATGCAAAAGGATTAACTGACTCACTCGAAGAAAGTATTGCTAGTATTGAGGAGCTCGGTGCTTCATTCAAAGGTGCTTTAGAGGGTGCAGGTAAAGCACAGTCAGATGGTGTGGCTGCAATAGCTGAACTTGATAGGCAGTTAAGAGAGGGTGAGATTGACAGAGAGTTCTATGAGAAACGTAGAAAAGAGATTTTTGTTGAAACAAAAAAGAATGTTGATGAATTAAAGAGGTTAAAGCAAGGTCAAAAAGATGTTGAAATTGAACTTGGCATCACTGAAGAGAAAAGAAAGAAGACTGGTAAAGACCTTTATACTATCACTAAAGCTGAATATGATTTAATTTCAAAGTCTCTTTCTAATGAAAAAGATAAAGCGGACTTAGAAGCTGAAACTATTAGAATTAGAGAGGGAAGAAAGAAAACAGTAGCAGATGAGATTGTGGCAGAGGAAAGGACACTCGACCTACTTGAAAAGCAAAAACTTGCATTAAAAGAAAGGTTTAAAATCTCCGAAGATGCTAACGGAAATATTGATGTTGGATTGGCAATAAAAAAAGACCAAAAGGAAAAGGTTACTCAAGATTACGAGCGGTTGCTAATCGACATTAACAAGGCTGATAATAAGAAATTTGAACTCGAAGCAAAAATAACGGCTGATGAAGAATCGCTTGTTCAGTTGAGAATAGACCTTAAAAAACAAGATTTAGAGTATAATCTTAAAACGGCAATAGATGATGACTCCAAAGTAGTAGCGTTAGATAAGTTAAAAGAGTTTTACCAAGACCAACTGAAAGCTACTGAAGATGAAATCAAAGATACTCAAAGCAAATTAGATACCCTAAATAGCGATAACCTAACTAATGCTCAACGTCTAGAAAAAGTAGAGTTAGAGAAACATCTGGCAGATTTAAGCAGAACAAGAATATCTAATGAGGAATCTCTAAACTCACAGGTTAAATCTGTTTTAGACATTAGACTAGCACAGTTGAATAATCACTATAGTGAGCAAGAGAAAATATTAAATACTTCAATAGATGAGCAAGAAGATTTACAGCTCAAATTATTAGGTATTAATGATGTTGCAACCCAAAGAAGATATGATAAAGAACTAGAAAATCAGTTATCACAAATTGATCGTGAAGAAGAGTTAAGAGGAATTTCTCTATCATTAATAAAGGATAACGAAGAAGAGAAAACTAGACTAGCTGATTATTATAATCAACAAAGACTACAAAAAGAAGAAGAATTTGCAGCTAAAAAACAGGCTATTGCTAACTTTCAGCAAGGATATGAACTTGAATTAAAGAATAGTTTTGAAGTCCAAAAATTAGAGCTAAAAAGACAGAAACTAGAAGAAGAAATTGCATTACAAGAAGCAATTAATCCAGGTGGTAAAGAACTAGAAGAGTTACAAGAACAATTAAACACAATTACTCAAACAATTAATGATAAAGCTGATGAATTTGCAGTAGCTAAGGATATACTCGCACAAGGATTAAGTGATTCAATATCAACTGGATTTGCAGGTGATACTGAAGCAATGAAAGAGGGCTTTAGAAACACTATGCAAGTATCTGCAGGCTTATTGAAAGCCAAAGCAGAATCAACAATATTAGCTTTAGTATTAGGTGAGGGTGAGAAACTAGCATCATTAGGATTAGTTGGTGTTCTACTATTACCTATTATAAAAGGACTTATCTCTGGTGGAGTAAATAGATTATTAAACCCTGTCTTGACATCCTTAACATCATTCTCTAGTGGTGGTAGAGTAGATAGTCCTACACTTGCTTGGGTTGGGGATGCATCTAATGCTAGACCGGGTGCCGATACTGAATGGATATTAAGAGACGATCAATTGCAATTCATACTTAATCAAGCAACCTCATCAATAGTAAATAGATTAGTGCCTTCTTTAGTGGGTATGAATGCTAGTTTATATAATGCAGTTAGTAGATTTACGGATATGATGATGGCAATAGGTCCGAAAATGGCAGCGAATAATATTAGTTTATTCCAAGTAACTAATTATTTCCAAGATAGAGTAAATGCAAACACATTCAGTAATGATACTGTGGCAGATGCAAATACTATGAAGCAGCTAAAGAAACAAAACTTCAAAATTAGAAGGTTTGCAACTGGTCTTGGTGGTGGTGCAATAACTGAACCCGAATTAATACTTGCGGGTGATACTAATGTTCCTGAATATGTAGTAAGACAAGACCAATTAAATTTAATCGCTAATAGTATTCCGAATAATGATAGATTAGAAAAGAAACTTGATAGTGTAATAGAAGCTATAAGAGGAATCCACTTTATAATTGATAAAGAAACAATTGGTCAGGCAGCCAATAAATACAACAATGAGAGAAATGTGAACATTAAAGGGTAAAGTTCTGGGTATTCACTGGGTAAAAATTGCAGCAAAAAGAAGTAAATATATGTAATATTGATAAAACGAAAACACCCAAAGAATAAGAAAAAAGCTATGATTATCAGGCATAGTAGAATAATAGCTTAAATATAAATTAGTCCTGACAGGCTTAGAAGCCGAGTAGGTAATTATTATTCTATGGAATATGGAGTTATTCATGGTTATAAACTAACTTTCAACAAGATTTCAAACATACCGGGTCACGGATATGCAACTATTGAAGAATGTGATAACTCTTATGTGGTTGGAATTATCTATAAATTATCCCGAAAAGCTATTGAAATACTTGATTCGTATGAGGGATATCCTGACCATTATACCAAGAGTAATTTAAGTATTGAGACTGCTGATGGATTAAAAGAGTGTGTTGTTTACATTGCCAATGAGAATATGCTTGGCGTGGATTTGAAGCCTACTCGTGAGTATTTTAGTCATATTATGAAGGGGTGGGAGATTATTGATATAATTAAAAAATTACCCATACTTCTCCCTCATGTAATTAAAATAACCTTTCATAGTATCACCAGTGAAAGAAATATTCATCTCTTCCCAGTCAAGCTTGGTAGTGTCTGCTCCTTTAGATTCCAAGTAGTTTTTAAATTCAGATCTAAATGTTTCAGATAAACTCATACCTCCTTTTTCGATAATGTCGTAAGAGTTACCTTGTTCATCTGTAGCTGAGATATTCAGATGTATATCATCGTCAACGTTTAATATTTTGAAGTGTCTAGTCAAACTTCCCTTTCTCCCTCAGTTCCAACTCCAACCCTAAAGCTTCTATATACCTTAGGACAGACTCGAACGTGTAACTTGTTTTGTTTTCCTCAATACTGGTCATCTGTGTAATAGACAACCCCCTCGAAATAAAATAGTTCTTCGCTTTTTTCAGCTCCTTACGTCTTCGCTTTAACGCCTTGCCGTATCTACTCTTCTTAGCTTGTAATTTGGTGTTAGTCATTTACTAGCTCCTTGTTTTGGGTGGCTTTTACACCACCCGTGTTGTTGTTAAATTACTTTTGACGTATGTAATAAAAAGATTCTCTTTGCTCATTATTATAGCCTACTAAATAAACACCATCATCACCGCACCACTCACACCACTCTATTTCAGTTTCTACTTCTACTTTCGATGTTAACCCTAATTCAGTAAGAAATGAATCCAATGTTTGATTAGTCGTTTGTGAAGTAAAATAGAAGTTTGGCGTTTCAAAACCATCGTCTATGTCAGTTTCAAAAGTTATAAAACCAGCGCCTTGTAATAACTCGTGTAATTCTTGTTTCGTTATTTGCTTTTCCATTTCCCTTACTCCTTAAATTATTTATTGTTGTTTAATACATTAGTCAAATAGGCTTTCAATTCGCCATATTCATTCTCATTAGTTCCCAAGTAAAGAACTGGGTTGTTACCAGTTGAAAATGGGTTTTCTACACTCATTATAAACTTCGCTGGGCTTCCTTTGTACGTCCATTCTGAATTTTCGTCTCTACCAGCCCAACTGTTAGGGATACAAACCGTCCTTTCTTTTTTAATTTATCTCTTGCTTAGTTACAAGTTCTACATTTACATTTTTGGCTTTTAATTCTTTGTAGTGCTTTAGTGATGTTGTCTTTACCATTTTATTACCTTTGCTTTTTAATGTGTTTATGTTTAATTTTATTAGTAGCAACATAACACTAATAACAAGGCAAGTCAAGTTATAACTTACATTATTTCAACTAATTACAAAGAAAAAGCCACTTTTTTTTTAAGTGGCTTTGTATATTCTCATTTATGCAAATAATAAGGTAGATTTGCTAAACTTTCAGTCCCTATGGTTCTTGCAATTTGCCTTATGGATAATACGATTACTGTATTGTAAATATTCACAGCCATCTATCGTTATGATGGTTACGTGTCTCTTTATAGCCTCCTGACGTTCCTTTGGAGGAGCTTGGCATCCTACCAATAGTATTAATAATGATAAGGCATACTTCATTTACTTTCCTCTTAGTTTAAAATGATTTTATTTCTATCAAATCCTATATACTCGTCTATTACTTCATATATATCCTTAATCCTCATCTTGTTAAATGAGTTTTCTAAACTGCTGCCATCAGTCTGACTAATCTCTAATTTCAATAATCTACCTCCTACTCTAGCAATTATCCAAATGATACTATAATCATCATTAGACTGTAACAACACTTGTCCATACTCTTTCGTTCTAAATATTTTTGCGAAATCCTTACTCATCTTCAATCGCTGCTTTCAATGTTCTGTAACTTATCCCTAACTCATTGGCTATCAACTTTATATCCTTTTCTGTAAAATGCTCATTCTGGGATATATACCTAACTACAGCAGGTTTGAATTTACGCCAAATACTAGGAATAGATATTCTTACTTTCGAATGATTAACAAGTAAATAGTTAGCTATCCAACGACCATCTTTATTTATCAAAAGATCGTCAAGCCCCGTTCTAACTTCTTCTATTTCCTTATCTTCTATAAGTTCAACTATTTCAGATATATATGTCATTTCCTATCTTCCTATTATGCTTCTACAGTTGTAGTTGTACTAACGTTGTTTTAATAAACGACTTGAGTCATTTACTTTTGTCAAATAATGGTGCAAATGGGCGTTTGTCTTTGGGTGGATTGTACTCTCCACCCATCTGAGTTATATTAGTCTCATCCGCATCTTTTGCTTGAAGTTCTTGTAAAAATTCTTCTAACGTAACTGGATTTATAACCCAATCTTGTTTTGTTGGTCTATCATCAAACTGTGGCATCTTCAAATCCATATATCCTAAAAACATGGCGTTATCTTGAATATGTGCTATATGAGGTAGACCACTCTCTGGGTCAATATCTTCACCACCTAAGTATGCAAATATATGACGCAACATACTTTCACATACTTCAGTAGTTGGTAATCCTTTTTTCCAATTATCAATTCCGTATTTTTTGGCTCCAAACTCCAATCCTTTAACCATTGGTTCTAAAGCCTCAAAGGATACTAAACTCCATTTCAACTTCCCTTCATTATGTCTAGTTGCCATTTCCATTAGTTCAAACGCTCACCCAAATAAACATGGAAAAACTTAGAATCTTCATTTGATTTGTCTTTCTGTGCTAATTCTATGTAGTTTACTATGAATTTAGCTGTTTCGTAGCCTTTTCTCCTACCGTTTGACACCTCAGCTAGGTGAAACTCTTTTAAATCATTCTGGTCGTTTAAAAGCTGTTTTTTCCAGTAGTTTTTGTAAGATAGTGGTACTGCTATTTCAGTTCCATCTACTAACTTGTCATATAATTTCGCTGCTACATTCAGCTTTAAAACTTTTGGACCGTGTTCTATTAAGAATTTATTCTCTTCTGAAAGCACTTCTACTTTACGTTGTAGAGATGATTCGCTTTTAGTCTTCACGGCGATTGTTTCTCTAAGCTTTTTACTGTTTGCATGCTCTGAGTCAAGATGGGCTTTTAGTTCTTTGATGTACGTATTTTGTCTCTCTATTTCTTGCTTCTGCTGAACATTTTCATTTATTATTTCCTCTCTGCCTGAAATAAAATCATGTAATAATATATCTTTTTCAGATAAGTCCTTTTCTGTATCATCTTTATAGTTCGCAAACTTGATGATGAGTGTTATTAATGCTGTCACTAATACAAAGTAACCTGTTGCCAATAGTATAGATGTTGTTTCCATCTTGCTCTCCTAATTATAATTAAAAAATTGTTTTGCAAATTCATCTGCTTCTTCTATTGAGTATGCTACACAGTAAGGCATGTTGTATTGTTCACATAATGCCTGATATTTCTTTTGAGAATCCGATTGTTTGTTATACCCTGTCTTTACTTCGATATATACGCTCTTGCCGTCTCTTGATAATTCTAAGTCAGCTTTGCCTGAACTTGAGCCATTATTGCTGATTATATAAGCTCTAAACAATGTTCCTGATTCTTCTGAAAACATAGACCCTGAATTGTATCGTGTGACTAATAGGTCTTTGCTCAGAAAATATTTTATCATTGCATCTTGTAAAATTGTTTCTGGTCCTTTGGTTTTCTTCCTAGCTTTTTGTTTCTGCTTTAAGGCGTCTTTTCTTTGATATTTGTTGATGTTTTTTGACATTGAACTTGCTAGTCCCATAATTCCTCTCCTAAAATGGCAAATCTTCTGTTTTTCTGTTTAATTGTTTATCAATCACTGTTTGTTCTTTCTCAAAGAAATCATTAATAGTTCTGAAATGATGACCTTGTGCTGCCGTTCTCAATTCAACAATTAACTCATATATTTTTCTTTCTGGCTCTTTTGCAGATAATCCCTCATTTTCATAGAGCAATTTATACTTGCGAAGTAAACCATAGTAATCTTCTATTTCAAAATAGTTTTCTAGTTTATCAGTGTAAATTTTCATATACAATTTGTTCCTCGTAAGGTTGACTTGTTTTACAGCCGAATCCCTTTATCTGATGAATTAATTTCCATTTCTCATCTCCCAGTCCACTAGGTATTTTCATAAACTCATCGAAAGTATAAAATGTGCCATCTGATCCGTGAATCTCCCCTTTGGTATAGTTCACATTTAATTTGATACCTAGCAATTCAGAAGAGTATTTTTTCCATTTATCTGGGCGTAATTTTATTTCCAGATTCATCTTCTCTAATTCCAATGAATTTATAAGGTCTAAAATCCCACCTTGTCTAGTCCTAGCATAAAGTGATTTGTAATGCTCTATTTCTGAAGAGTATTCTTCTAGAGTTTTTTGTTTCTCTTTTGGCTTGTCTACATATCTTAGGTTCATTCTATCCATAATACTCTCCAAATAAAACCCACCTCCGAAGAGGCGAGTTAGCAACAATACCTCAAACGAGGTTGTTTAATTTTTATAATCAAAATTATTTTTTAGCATCCAGTAAGCTTGAGCGTACATTTGTTCGTGGTTTATTGGTTTCTTATAGTCAATACCAGTTACTTCGATTACATTGAAAATAGAAACATCAATCACACTATTTGTAGTTCCACAAAGTGAAGCTCTGCGTCTTAGCTTAGTCTCATGTTTATTGTGAGGTAATCTAATATCAAAATGAGTCTTTTTTATTAATTGCCTAAATGCCTTTCTTTTTTTCAGTGGCATATAATCAGCATCAATTACATCAATTAAGAATGAATTAGTTAATCTTATCTTCTCTTTTGCTGTGATTCGCTCTTCTTTGTAATATCTTTTTAGTTCTACTGGTACTAGATTTCTGAAGAAAGTAGTTTTACCTATACCTGCTGGACCTGATAGAACTAAACAATTATTATTTATATTTTCATCTATTGCAGATGCTACAACCCCAACAATCCATTTAGCGAACTGACTATACCAATCTTCAGATGATAACTCTTTGGAAGTTACCATAGTAGCTACCTCACCAATGTGATCTGCAGTATCCCATTCAGGTAATGAGTCAAAATAATATTTGAAAGGATGGTGCTCGTTTACGTCGGCTTTCATACTCAACATCCTTCTTGTTTTGCTGAGAGTGTAATTATTTATTACATTCAAGTTTATATCATACCATATTTGATCTAATGCTCCGCCTTCAGCATTTTGAAATTCACTTTCTTTTTTTAGCTTAAATTCTATTTTTTGGCTTACCACGTTTCTACGCACATCGTAATTATCTTCTATGTATGATAGTACTAATTCGTTTTTCGATACTGTTGCTTCCATCTATCTTATCTCCTAATAAATTATTTAAAAAAATCCCCTCCGACCTATAAAAGTTGAAACATCGGAGGGAATCCGAAATCGATAGCACTTTTGTGCATCGCGTTATGAAATCCGTCTGTAACGGAATATTTTTATAAAACCTCGTGTTTATCGAGTGGTTACAGGTTACAGCAACCTGTAACCAGCCTGTAACCGCCTAAACCTTTGGTTTTATTGTTGTTTACATCATTTGGTTACAGGTTACACCGAGTTACGCCCAAAACT
>JAGQLH010000054.1 GCA_020429465.1 Candidatus Dojkabacteria bacterium
GTTGCCAGGCCTTCCTCATAAGCTAGATATCTTGCAGTGCCCAATCTGAATAATTCGTACTTTAGTTTCGTTGCATTTTCTAGGCGACGCATATGTGTCTCAATTTCATGGTAGATTATATCCGTTAATTCGTCTTCGTCTGAGATGTAATTTCTACTAATGTTGAGTGTGCCTTTCGCTTTTGAAACTGAAACGTGGTTTGCAACAGTTTTTCCATGAAGTACGTTTAGCTTTCCTTTGAACTTATGTTGCTTTAAGTACGCTCTAAGTCGCTTTGCTATTGTTCTAAAACGAATATTTGCTTTATTTTTTCTCCCAAAGTGCAATTGAGGAAGGTTTTCACAGATTTGGTGCGCAATAGCAAGTGCGAACTCTTCTGGTTTTCCAAAAAATAGTATTGATTGTTTTGTAAATTCCTCCTCTGAGTTTCCAGATGATGATAGGAATTTATGTTTTTGTTTATATTCCTCATGTTTTGCCTCATACAACTTACCTATAATCGGGTCTCCAATTTGCTGAATTTGTTTATCAATTTGAGAAGAGAAGGTACAAGGTGTAGGCTCTGGGTATATAAATTGAGGATTGTAGGTGTAATTACTATTAAAGAATTTTATTTTTTCAGTAGTGAGATTACATGCTGATTTGAGTACAAGTTTCTTTTCTAATTCCTGAAAATAAGAATCAATAGAAGTGACATTCTCCAAAGACATAGGGTGGTATTTGTAGTCATAAAGGATAAATTACTGTGTGTAATTGTAACATACACTGACAGAGCATAAATTCAATACTTGATATACCATAGGGGGTATGGTATACTTCCTCCTAATTACATTAGTATCATATCTATGGAATCGCAAAAGCTTACAAATAGGCTCAATCGGATACAGGGACAAATAGAGGCAATAAAAAAGAACCTTGATTCAACTGAGGCACATGATTGCGAAGAGACTATACAACTTCTCAAGGCAGTCAGAGGAGCGCTCCAAAAATTTGGTGAGGCATATATTCAGGCATATACCAAAGAATGTATAAGTTCGATTAATGATCCAATTCAGATGAAACAAAAATATGATGAGATTCTGCAATCGGCCCTCGAACTATAGTTGAGAATTTACTACAAAAGACCTAGGTAGAACTTAGGCACAAAATTTATTTCTAATCAGATTTAGTATGTACTATTACTATCAAGACGTCATTGCACGCCTTTTAAAAAACCATAAGGGGATTAAAAAACTATTAGTAGTCCCAATCATTATAGGGATTCTGATGCTTCCTTATGCACAATCTTTTCTTGTATATGGTCAGAGTATGGTTAATTCATTAGCAAGTGAAGAGCCCGCTTCAGATGAAGTATTTGTTGAAACGAATACAATAGAAATTGAACATAGAGAACTAGAATCGATAATTACTACTACTGGAATAATTAAATCAGATATTGAGACAACATTAGCTTCTAAAAATCCTGGACGTATAACTCAAGTGTATTTCGATACTGGTGATCGTGTACAAAAAGGTCAGGTTATAGCGAGGCTTGGGGGAGAAGAACATTCAGCACAGCTACAAATGGCACAAAATGCATATTCAAATACAAATGATCTCTACACACACAGCCAATCAATGTATGAACAACAAGTCAAAAATGCTGAAAATCAAGTGCTAACGGCGCAAGCAAACCTAGGGGCGTTGGAAGTTGAACAACAGAATTTAGAAGAAATACGAAAAGAACAGAAAGCAGGGGCACTCATTCAGTATGAAATAGCGGAAACCTACGAGGATCATATACGTGATATTGGACATGAAGAATACGACGCTTCTCCACCTGAGATGCAAGGGCTTGTTGATGAAAAGTATGATCTTGAAATAGAGAATGCAGAGTTGCAACTTGATTATGCTGATTCCCAGTTAGATTTACTAGACGTAAACTTAAATGCTCAAGCTAATACTCTAAATGCTCAAATAGATGTAGCAGAAACCTATTTGCGTCAGGCAGAGGATGGTGTAATAACAGCAGAACGACAATCACTTTCTCAATTACAAATGATTAAGACTCAATTAGATAATGCACAAGATAATATAGCACTAGCAAGTGTAATGGTAGAAAATAACGTAATTCGAGCCCCATATGATGGAATCATAACAGATAAATTTATAGAAATAGGCCAAGTTATAGGAGCAGGTCAACCACTTATGTCATTCGCTAACGATGGAATTATTATCCAGGGAGATGTTGCAGATATTTATGCTCATCAAATACATAATGGGCAAGAAGTGCGGGTAATAATGCACACTGGCACATCGCATGTAGCAGAGATTACACAGGTTAGTCCTAAAATAAATGCAATAACTCGTCGATTACAATTTGAAATGAAGTTTAAAGAATTGCCAGAGAAACTACTTCTGGGGGAATTTGTTGATATTGAGGTGATCAGTGGAGTTGAAGATGCTTATATTGTTCCGCGAGAATACATCTATTATGACTTCGAAGGACCCTACGTACTACTTGATGATAATAATAAACAGTCTATATCAATAATTGAAGAACAGTACGGAAATGTACAAATTAATTTCGAGGGAGTAGGAACACAAACCATTTTTAAACAGTAATTTTAGAATCATACATAATGAAACGAAACATAGCTGGTCGTATAACTGAATTTTTTCTTTACAATAAACCACTCACATTACTTGTATTGATAGGGATTATTGTAGCTGGAGCTATAATTTATGTTGTTACGCCCAAGCAATACAATCCAGAAGTTATTCTACCAGCATTTCAAATTATAACTGAGTATCCTGGAGCAACTGCTGAGGAGGTTGAAAACTTTATAACGCTTGAGTTAGAAGAGAAAATTGCAGATATAGAAGGAGTCGATAAGATTACTTCACGATCAATTGATGGCGGTGCATCAATTGTAATGGTTGAGTTTAAGGTTGGAACTGATCTAACGGATGCAAAAATACTAGTGCAATCTAAAATTTCAGAAAACCTAGATTTGCTTCAGGATGGAATGAGTCCTCCAGTTATAAAAAATATCAATCCTGATGATATCCCCATTCTGACGGTAGGATTCTCTTCAGAAACGCTATCCCAAAATGAAGTTCGAACAAAAATTGTTACGGTTATGAATGAGCTAAAAAAGATTGATGGTGTAGCAAATCTAGAGGTTCATGGAGGAGAACGACGAGCACTAAGGATTCTACTTGATCCTGCAGCTATGAAGTACAGGAACGTATCTACATCGGATGTTCAGGATGCAATTATGGCAAGTAATATTCGAATGCCAGTAGGGGATATTAAAGATGGTAACTACAGTAAGCAGATAGAGGTAAATGGTTGGTTAGTTGACGAGAATGAGGTAGCTCAGATATCAGTAGCTCCCGGTATTAAGTTAGGAGATATTGCCCAAATCCAAAATGCATATTCCGAGAAGTCATCATATGTTCAAGTAGATAGGGTAGGGTCGGAGTCATCATATTCAACCTTAATTTCTATAGCAAAGAGAAAAGGCGAAAATGCAATTGTCATAAGTGACTCAATTATAGACGCGCTTGATCAGTTAGATGAGCAGTCTGAGTTAGATGGTATAGACTACGAAATAATGAGAAATGATGGAACAGTTGCTCAAGAAGCAGTTTCGGGGCTGGGGTTAAATCTTATGCAAAGTGTGTTTATTGTTTTTCTTGTACTACTTCTCTTTCTTGGAAAGAGATCTGCTTCAATTGTAGCACTTGCAATTCCATTAACACTCCTTATGGTTTTTGTTGTGGGGTATTTAGCAGATCAAACAATTAACAGAATTACCCTTTTTGCATTAATCCTGTCACTTGGTTTATTAGTCGATTCTGCGACCGTTGTTGTTGAAAATATTTATAGACATTTGAAATTAGATACTAAAAAAACAAAAAAAGAGGCAATAGTAGATGCAGTTAACGAAATTGGGATTGGTCTATTTCTCTCAACGCTTACTTCAGTAATCGTATTTCTTCCAACTTCTCAGATTTCAGGTATGATGGGCGAATATATGAAACCTCTTTCATTCTTCGTGCCTGTAGCACTTATTATGTCGTTGTTAATAGCATATATTATTATTCCATTTATTGCGGATTGGGTACTTTCAGTAGAGGCAGTTGAATCTACACAGAAGAAAAAATTTGATATTTCTTCGTTATTTGATCGTCTTTCAGATTGGTACGGTGGAATTCTTGAAAAATTAATTGAAAATGAACGTCTACAAAAAAGATTTTTACGGATTGTATTTATTTCACTGATGCTTGTTCTTAGTTTTCCTATCCTTAGATTAGTGCATTTTAGAATGCTTCCTTCGGCTGATAAGAACCAATATTATGTGTATATTGATGCTCCAGAAGGGACCGATATAGAAAAAACGTATGAAATTACTAAAACTATTAGAGATGTCTTACTGGAACAAAAGTATTCAGAATCCATCATTAGCTTTGTAGGTACTCCACCTGTTATTGATTTCAATGGTATGTACAAAGGTGCTGATTTTCGTGAAGCACCAAATCTAGCTACATTAAAAGTAAGTTTAATGCATATGGATACAAGGAATGAAACTTCGGAGGAAATTGTTTCAAAAACCAGAGGAGAGATTTTGAAAAATGAAACTATACAAAGCTACATTTCAGATGGAACAGTTATTCAGTTCATTCAAGATCCACCTGGACCACCCGTTCAAGCAACATTCGTTGCAAAAATCAAAGGAAGTAACCAGGAAATTCGAGAAAACATAGCTACACAAGTAGTTGAGTATATGGAATCCATAGACGGCATAGTTGATATTGATACGAGTATAGAATCTGCATATCCAAAAACAATATATGAAATAGATAATGAAAAGGCAATGGCATCTGGAATATCGACATATCACATTGCAACGACACTAAGGACTGCACTTGCATCTACTCAAATTTCGCAGTTCCATCTAAATGGGCATCCAGAGATTTCTTTCATTGAAATGCAATTTGCAAAGCAAGATCGTGATAGTCAAAGAGATATTTCAAAAATATACGTAAAAAACCAAATGGGAACAATGGTCCCACTGGAATCATTTGTACGAGAAGTTTCAACAAGAAATACACCGATGCGAATCAATGACGGAAGAGAACCAACAACATATATAACTGCTGAAGTTGATGGAAGGAGCATTATTTATGCCGTAATAGATTTGATTGAAGTAATTATTTCAGATAATTACGGGGTGGACGAAGAGGTAGATAACTATAAAGCTACATGGGATTTGTTTGGAATAAACTTAGGTTCTAAAGAAGGGGATACCTATCATCTTGAATGGGGAGGTGAATGGAAAATGACTGTTGAAAATTTCCGAGATTTAGGAATTGCTATGCTCATAGCTATGATACTAATTTATTCGGTTCTGGTAGCGCAGTTCAAGTCATTTACAATTCCACGTCTTATTATGACAACTATTCCCCTAGGACTTGTGGGGATTCTTCCAGGATTTGCATTTCTTGATGTAGTAAATGGAACATTCTTAACAGCTACCAGCCTTATTGGATTTATTGCTCTTATGGGGATAGTAGTTAATAATGCAATTATCTACCTAGAATATTTGACCCAACAACTTGAACTAGGAATTCCATTAAAAGAAGCTCTCGTGACAACTGGAAAAACAAGATTACGTCCCATTGTTCTAACCTCAATGACTACAGTCTTTAGTAGTCTAACAATAGCAGGCGATCCTGTCTGGTCAGGTCTTGCATGGTCAATAGTATTTGGACTTTCACTATCAGCAATTCTTACATTGGGAGTACTACCAATCTTATACTTAAAAAGTACAGATACAAACTAGCTATATTTCTTTAGTAATGAATAATTATGTCAGAGAAAAAATTTAGGGCCTTACGACAAGCACTATTCGTAGGCGCAGTGTTAAACACACTCGGTATGATTTTAACAATTCGATACGGGACTATATTTTTGACGATCAATGTACTTCCAACTATTGGTCTTATGGTAACTGCATTCACTGGATTTTGCCCATTGGCATACGTACTTGAAAAAACTACAATCATAGCAGGCGAAATGTACCTTTACAGGTATATAGCCTAATTACTTTTGGTATATTCTTCAAATAGAGTAGCGAATAGCTTGGGAATCTTCTGCATATTCTCAGGAGTTTCAACATACGCAATTCTCATTTGTGTGCGACCAGGATTGTTTTCAGTTTGCGAGTAAAATCCTCCCATTGGAGAAACAAGGAGTGTGTACTGATTCCCATCTATTTCAACTGAGCCTTTTGTTGCACAATAGTCTACAAAGTCAGCAGATTCAAATGATTCATCTACAAGATTTCGAACATCAACTACCGAGTATAGTGAAGCATCTGGTCTTGAAATAATAATTCCAGGTACTAATTCAGTGAGTTCCTCAGTAAGCTTAGTGAGCATGGGTGCATAGTACGCACGCTGTTTTTTGAACCAATCTTGTAATTCTTCTTTTGGTATCTGAGTGATTGCACCAAAGATATATTGTCCAATTACATTTGGACATAGATTTGCAGTATTCTCTGCAACTGATTTTTTATGGTATTCGTTATTGTCGGTAACTATTGCGCCGATTCTAAGACCACAAGCATTCCAAACCTTTGACGTTGACTCAATACTTATCCTTCTTCCCTCTATACCTGGCACAATTTTATCTGTAAGCGCCCAGACACTACTTGTAGGTTTAGTTGTGTAGTGTAATTCCCGATAGGCTTCATCGCTTATCATCCAGAGGTTATACTTTACACAAAGTTGAGCTAATTCAGCCATTTGACTGGTATCTATATATTGTCCAGTTGGGTTATCATAAGGAATAACAACAAGGGCTCCAGGATTTTTACTCTTTATTAGTTCTTCAAGTACCTGCATATCAGGCATGCTAAATGTGCCATTACCTTGAAGTGAACGTGATACTGATAGTGTTTCTATTCCAAGTCGCTTAGCCATAGAAGTATAATTCGTGTAGGCAGCTTCGAGTAAAAGTAATGGACGATCTTTGTCACAAGTACCGAGGATACACAATTCCATTGCTTGGCTTCCACCTTCCGTAACTTGAGATACTAATTTCTCCACACTGAATCCACTAGCAGAAATTATATGGAGAAATGCTTGATTTGTTTCTTCAAACCCCACAGTAGCTGAATATTTAACGATACCTGAATCAAAAGGACTTCCATTCATACCTAGGGATTTCATTCGTTCTACCATTGCTGGATGCATTGGGAGGGAGACATTACCAATTGCAACATTTATTGACCGCACATCATCAGTTCTTTGTGAGAATGCTATTTGGGCTGCTCGAATAGCAGAAGGTTGGCGAGAAGAAAAATGCGATGAAAGTAAGGGATTCATAGTAGTTCAATAATATGAGTAATAATATCGTAGCTACATGTATAAATAAAGGATATATATCACAAAATAGCATATGTATACTTTCCTATTATTTACTATAATATAGACATAATGACTATAAAAGAGATAAATAAAAAATTTGGCCTCTTGAGTTTGTATCTCATGGTCCCCACATTAGTGGGACTATTCCTTTCTTACTTCTTTTTGGAGGTTTACTATAGTAGGATGGTAAGCTTTATTGGTGTACTGATATTTTTAATTTGTATATCAGTTTGGTCTTTCTCTCTCTTGTATATCTGTGTGAAGTACAAGGTTGCACCACGGGGAATACGGACAATTAAATTTAAAAAGCTTAGAAAAAGCGAATCAATTTATACTGAACCACACTTCTACATCTTCCTCATTTTGGGAGTTATGATTTTCTTTCTAACACTAAATCTAATCTATACCTGGGGTAAGATTTTGCTTACCTAAAAATTTGAAGTGTTAATTTTTGAAAAGGTGCTTATTCTGCCACGTCAGTATAAGTATCCCAATCCATATAAAGTAGAATATTTCCGATAATAGTAAGGTAATCCCAGCTATAAAGTAAAGCGCGACAGATACAGTAAAAATTATCGTCAATAAAGTAGGAAGCCATCTTTTCAGATTGAAAAAACCGTACGCAGTTACGGCATACATAGCTCCTGAAGCGAGAAAAATAGCCATTCTTACCTGCAAAGTGGTTTTGAGAAATAAGACCTCGGGAAATAGTGTATCTGTGGACATCTGCGTTGAAATCAACATCGATTCAATGTTATTTGTATCAAAGTAAGCAATAGTAAATCTAATAAAAGCAAGTAACATAAGTATGGCAAAGATTATATGAACTACCCCTACTACCTTAAGTAGTTTAGTAGATGTTTTATCACTCATAATAGTTAATAGTAATGTAATATTTGATTATTAATTATATTGTGAGAAAGGTCAATGTATTCCTGAGTATACTCATAGTAAGAGTAGCCGATAGTATAGTATAATATAATGCTATAAATTCATTAGAATAAAATTCATATGATCGAAGAGCTAGGCGGACAAAGGAATCTTGCTCAGAGGGCAGCTATTGCTACGAAATTTTTATTGGTTAAACCTACTCGAGTAATTCAAGAAACTGGCTATTTTTTACCTGATCATAAAGAGGTCGGTCCCTCGCTGATGGCGTTGGATAGGGCTATTGAAAGTGGTGATGTTTTATTTGTAGAACCAGGCATTCGAACAAAAATCGTACATTGGAATGGTGTTGATGCAGTTATCTGTTCGTTTGATGAAAATGGGAAACAAGTAGGATTTGGAGTAGCA
>JAGQLH010000055.1 GCA_020429465.1 Candidatus Dojkabacteria bacterium
TCATTAGAAGTTGGGTTTAAAGTTGCTCGAATGGTGGTTACATTTGGGTTCGCAATAGGGGTAGGAGGTAGCCCGAGATTTATTCTGGTATTGTATGGGTTATCATCCTCAAGTTCTTTAAATGTTAATGTAGCTTTCCAGTCCTTAAGCTCATAGAGACTTGTTGCATCGATCCCCAATGGGTATCCAATTTCTAATCTTCTGATAATGATATCCGCTATCATATGTGATTCTTCCACATTAAATGCTTCTCGCTCTATCATTGAAGCTATTGTAAGAATCTCGTATAGCGAAAATTCTGACCTATCTACTTGATCAAGTAATTCTGGCTCTAACTTTACAAACAAAGTACTAACCAACGTTTCCACAACATCAGAAGCAGTAGAATCTACTGAAAAATTATAGGTGTCGGGATATAAATACCCTTCAAGGCTCTTACCCTCTGGCAGGTACTCTGACAAAAAACTTTGAGTCGTCTGAGATAAGGTTCCAGGTCTCCGTGGAGCTTCTACAATTGATAAAAATTCTTGCTTATCAAAAACAGTACTATCAAAATGTGAAAACGCATCAGAAATTATTGTAGCGATCTCATCGTATCTTAGTCCTTCAGGGATTGTAACCCAGATTGTTTCCTGGTCCGGGACTTGTTCAAGCTCTTCAACTATATCTTTTATACTCATGTTTTTTCTAAGAATATGGTTACCAGCTTGCATATTCCCCCCTCTCCCTGAAATACGAACATACCATACTACATTATCCGAATTTTTAACTACATTTAGAGATTCCAGTCTCTCTGCCACAAGATCCCGTGTATCACCCTCTTTTACTTCGAAATAGATAACACCATCGTCACCTTCAATTTGTGGTCGGGAAACCTCATAAGAATACCATCCATACAACCCTGCGATTGCTAATAAGCCTACTATCATCAGAAAAATGATACCTAAGAAAATTTTAGTAAAAGCTGACTTCTTTTTTACCTGTCGTTTCATAACGAGAGCAAATATAAATTATGAAAAATTAATTTTGGTATTGTACCAAACCATCTGGAGAATCTAAAAATTCCTGCAACACAATTCGTGCTGCTTCACTGTCTGATTTTTGCTGCTTAAATTTCTTTTTAGTTCCTTTTTCCGCTTGCTTTGATGAATATGTTTCATCCCAAAATACTACTTTAAAAGGTCTGATTGTTGTATCTTTACTACATTCTTCTTGCAACTTCTGTGAAAACTCCTCTACCTTTTCACCTTGAACAGATACTTCTCCCTCCGTACCTGTTGGTAACCCAATAAGTACTATTTCTGGATTGAACTCTTTCAATATTGATACAACCCCTTCAATTTTATCGCGATCTTTTTTAGCCTGAAGTACGGGAAGTGTTGTGGTCACCATCCCCATCTCGTCAGAGATTGCAAGTCCAATTTTTCTCTCACCATGATCAATTGCTATTACTCTCATATATTACTTTGATTTATAGATTGGAAGTGTCTTAAAGTGAAATTTAGGTTCGTGTGCTTTTAATAGATCAATGAGGATATAATTGATCTGCTGAGGGAATTCATTAAAATCTGAAAATGCTAAAGTTCTCACGAATTTAATATACTTCGGGTTATGGTAATTTTCCTGGCTAACCTCTCGAATAATTTCCCCTGTTTCTTTATCTATACACATCTCTTTTACTGATGGATTATGTGCATGACTGGAAATACAAATAATATTTTTATCCTTTTGTTTACACAATGCTTCAAAAATCTCTTTTTTATAATTCAAAAAACTCTCAAGCTCATACTTTTCAATCGTATAGTGTGTCTGATCCTCATCAGGATTTACAATTGGTGCATGTGAAAAGAGAATAAGATTCTTCTTTGTAGTAAAAAGATTTGGCATCTTTTTAGGTCCGATCAAGAACGTCTTATCCGTAAAGATCATATTCACGGGAATTCTAAATGCATCATAAAAGAATCTTAGTGGCGCCAATTTAACAGGTGGTCGAACAACGAAATCGTTTTGTGTGTTTATGAACTTAATATCAACACCCTCGAGCGTAATATCTTTCATGACCTCAAGATGCTTAACAAAATCATCTGTATAAATATTCAGCAACGCACGAATATATTTACGTGATAACCATACCCCCCTGTAAAACATCTGAAAAATATTCTTTGATTGCTTAATCCATTTAAAATCTTCTTCATTCATGTGAGATGTTGCATAGTCATGGTTTCCTGGGACAATAACGATCTTTTCTTTATACTGGCGGTATAGCTTCATAAACGCTTCATAGTTAAGATCTCCTGTATCAGAATATACCGAATTAACAATATCCCCGTTCATAATCACGAGATCAATTTCTGAATCATTTAATAAACCTAGGAGATAGTCAAGGAGGGATTCTGATTCTTTTTTTACATGTAAGTCGGCTACAACAGCTATTTTGTGCATAAATGCAGTATAATTAATGAATATTTTTTCAATTACCCTACGCCCATGATTATAAAGACAAAATCAGATCTGAACAATATAAAAACGGCTGCAAAAATCAACACTGAATGTTTATTATATCTCAAAAGTATTACTACGGAGGGAATTGATAGCTACGAAATAGACCGCAAAGCAGAAGAATTCTACAAGAAAAATAGTGCAAAACCAGCATTTAAGGGTGTGCCAGGATCTAAATTTCCCTACCCTGCAACTATAAATTTTCAACGAAATGATGAAGTTGTGCATGGAATTCCACACAAAGACCAGATTGTAGAAGATGGCGATATTATCTCAATTGACACCGGCTGTATATACAACGGGTATTATGCAGACCACGCAACTAGCTTCGGAATAGGATCATTATCAGAAGAAGATGAAAAACTCTTATCAATTGCAAAACTTTCGGTAGAAGCAGGTTGCCAACAGGCAATAGCAGGGAATCATGTAGGTGACATCGGCTATGCTCAACAAACCATTATTGAAATGGCTGGATTCTCGGTAGTTAAGGTCTTGTGTGGTCACGAAATTGGAAAAAGTTTATGGGAAGATATATTAATTCCTGCCTTTGGCTCACGAGGCTCTGGTGAAACACTTGAAGAGAATCTTGTTGTTTGTATAGAAAATCAGACATGCGCTGGAAATGAAAGTGTATACACCGAATCCGACGGTTGGCTCATAAAAACAAAAGACGGGAAGAAGGCTGCGACTTTTGAGCACATGGTTCTTGTAAAGAAAGGAAAGCCTGAAATACTTACTCAGGTATAGCGTATTCCGGGTCTACCTCATCAGATGCATTGAATTTTGTTCCGAGGACTTCTTCAAGTACTTTCACGGTAGTCTTATTAGCATCTCTCTGAGACTTAATTATTTCATAATCTGCCCAATCATTCGTTTCCATTATTGAATATCCGACAATAACAGTATTCGAACTAATCTCACGCAATTTCTCTGCTATTTTTTTACCATCCTCGTTTGATATCCCCATATATGTATCAATGATCGCAACATCGAATTTTCGTTTATTTGACTCTATATCCTGAATCATTGTCTTTACGTCTTTTTTCTTTGTTACCTTCACAGCCGGATCATATCCCATATTGTAGAGTACCAGGTCCAGTGTTTCATGATAAAAATCATCTAAGTCGAATAAAACTATTGATTTTTGTGGAGATTTTGACATGTACAAAATTTTTTCGGGTTAAATAACTCTACACCGGGTATTATATCTCCTATAATTGTAATGTACAATTAATTATCTATCAGAATAAAGAAACACTATGGAAGCAAAACTCAATTACCAATTTTACTTACTGATGACTGTTACTCTTTTAGCTATTATACTTGCGGCATGTACTACTGTACCCGACTATAGGAATGAGGGGGCAACTGAACCTACTATTGAAAGCGAAGTAGAAGTACCGTCTCCTGAAGGCACTACTGATGTACAAACTATTGAACCTCAAGAGGATTATAGTGAGTATGAAAATGCTAGCGAACTCCAAATATTGAATTATCTTGAGTCAGATTCAGGGATTACTTCAGAAAATGGCGATACTATATCTGTTCATTATGTTGGATTTTTACCTGACGGTACAAACTTTGACAGTTCCCTAACGCGAGGAGTACCATTTTCATTTGAATTAGGTGCGGGGGAAGTCATAGAAGGATGGGATGAAGCCTTCCTTGACAAGCATATTGGAGATGTATTTACTGTGATAATCCCTTCTGATAAAGCATATGGCTCAATTGCACGACCAGGAATTCCTGCAGACTCTACATTAGTATTCGAAGTTGAAATTATGGATGTAATAAAGAGTTCATGACCAATTTTTCAAAATATAGAATACTGATTTGGTCTGAAGATCCGGATGAACTAATGAAGTTTTATCGTGATGTTCTTGAGTTGAAATATATGAAAACTGTTGATATTCCGAATGATTACGGCCACATGTTTGAAGTTAATGGTGATATGCTATTATGGATTGGATATCACTCAGAGGTAAAGGGTTTGAACAAAGAACCATGGAGACATATGTTTAACCTGTTTACCAATAATGTTCAACATTGGTTTGAAAAAATTAAGAGTGCAAATGCTACAGTTATTGCCGAACCAAATTTAGCACCATTTGCTACAAAAGAGGACCCTACATATGTCTGTACATTCCAGGATCCTGAAGGAAACACATGGCAGCTTATGGGATTATTACAATCATAAAATGAACAAATCACTTCGCATACTCATAAATTTTGCTATAACTGCTACACTCATTCTTATTTTTAAGAATGTAGGATGGATTGAATTTATTGCACCACCACCGCTCCTAGGTGATGGATTTTTCAATAGCGTTCTTATAGCCGGAATAATTGGTACTCTCATGCTTATTATAGGTGAGTTTTTCGATTTTATTTATAAAGTGGCAAAGTTCGCAACCCTTGGATTTGCGAAATTACTTGCACCACTCTATGCAATAGCAGTAGGATACCTAAAGGTGTTCCTCCCAACATTACTCTTACCGAACTGGTATTCACACACATCTAGCATATTTGCAATTCTCATCATTGCAATACTTATTGGACTGATACGAATACCCGCAAAAAAATAGTCCTCCTTCCTCCTAACGACCAATTATGAACAATTCTTCTTCTGCTCTTGTTACGCCTGTATAAAGCCATCGTCTCCAATCATCATCTGACATCTGAGGGAAGCGCTCCTCAAATAGAATCACCCTCCGAGCCTGACTACCCTGGGCTTTGTGAACTGTTACCGCATACCCTTTATCAAACTGCCCTCCAAACTGACGAGGATGAATCCCGTTTAGTTTGGTCACCAAATTTGGGGAATCAAATTGAGCCTTTAATATTTTCCCTTTAAATACATCCCTCGTATCATCAAATGATATTTCCGCACTGTAATGAAATTCATTTATTGACTCTAATGAAACAATATACCCCTGCAATCCATTTACCAATCCCTCCTGGTGATTATTCTTTAAGCAAATCACTCTCTCCCCAACTTCAATACCTTGTCCTTCAAACCCCAACTGTTGTCTTACCTGCGAATTCAGTTGAATTCGAGTTTTATTGTACCCGCAAAGAATGAGCATATTCTCATCAAAGCCATAAAACATATCTTCAATTTCTGACCCAGTTTCAGGATCGTATCTATCAAATTTTTTAACTATTTTGCTAAATGATGTAATCGGAATAGCGCCCTCTTTCCTTGCGAGCATCGAAACATGGATTATAGGATTACCCTCTGCTTGTCGATGAATTTTTTCTAATGTAATGTCTGGCTTCCTCATCAAACTAAATTTCCCCTGAATTGGGTATAACTGCCCATGATCACCAACAGCAAGAATGGGGATACCGAATGAAAGCAAGTCTTGCCATATATACTCATCAACCATCGATGCCTCATCAACAATAATCAAATCGAATGCAACGTCGATACGCTTATCCCACCCAATAACTTCTCCCTGCGTGTTTGTGAGTGCTTTATAAATCAAAGAATGAATAGTTGAAACCCTATCTTTTTCGTTGAGTGATTGTGCATCTGTAAGCTTAGATTCCAAAACTCGTGCTGCCTTCCCAGTATATGCGCAAAATGCAACTCTTGTAACTTTCTTCTTTCTCAACTCATTCCGAATATATCCCAAGATTGTAGTTTTTCCAGTACCAGCATATCCTCCCAACGTAATAAATGGCCGTTTTTTTGAAGAATACCAATCAAGAACTGCCTCAATGGCATGCTTTTGATCATCTGTAAATGTAATCATTGGTATTTATGTACAAAGATAATAGTTGATCCTAGAGTTGATAAAGTGCACACCATACTCTTTACATCTTTGAATTAAGATGAACTTCAAATGCACCCCCTTGGCCATTAAAATACCCCCCAGGCTTAAAATGTTCTACGTATTTTGAATTCTTTAATAATTTTGCAACCTGAGGACGAACTTTGTGCCCTTTTCCTGTAATTACAAGGACTCTATTGTGTTTTGCAATGTAAGAATCTTGTAAAAATTCATTAAGGAGTAATTCCACATCATAAGGAGTGAGTGGCCCCCTCTCATGGAAATCGAAACTATCATCGGGAATAAATTCTACGATATCGTATATTGACACATCTATTATTATAATTACTTAAGAGAAATACATTATACCCTCTTCACAAACCAAGATATCAACCTTTTGATCATGTGGTTCAACTGGTACATCATCTAGAATTTGTGCAGCGTAGCAGATCCCGACTTTTTTACATTCTGAATGTATATTATGAGCAATCGTTTGATCATACCATCCCCCTCCTCGTCCTATCCTATTTCCCTTTTTATCAAAGGCTCTCCCCGGAACGACTAGAAGCTCAATTTCTAATTCATCAATACGATTCACTTTATCTTTGGATGTAAATCCCTGTTCCTCACGCCCAAGTGGGAATACTAGCGTATATCCACTCTCCTCCAACTGTGTATACCATGGGCATATATTTGGTTCATCAGGCAATACTTCGTACACACCTATAATAGATACATCATCCAAAGACTGAAGAACTTTACTTAAGTATGTCACAATCTTTATATCTCTTTCTTCTCTCCGAGAAAGTGTATGAATCACCTGGGTAATATTTTTCCGAATAACAGGCTTCGTAAATTCTGGATTATTCATTCATCTTGATATCGAGAATACCAATATCAACATTTGCCTCTGGAGATGATTGAATTTGAGTTTTATACACAAAACCACCAAGTGAGAACAAGAGGAACGCGATGAGTGATACAATAGCTATTACCGCACTTATTTTTTGTAGTTTTACTAATTGTTTTTCCATGGTAATGTATCTTTATACCCTATCATACAAGAAAATTTCTATTTTGTAAGGAGTAAATGGTAAAATCCAGGTAGGTACTTCTTATATACGAGACCGAATGATTATTGGAGTGACTGGGAAAATTGGCACCGGAAAGTCTCATGTTGCCAAGTTTCTCAAACGAAAGTTAAAATTTCAGATACTCGATGCAGACAAAATAAAGTTTGATATTATCGAGAATTCTGATTTGCACAACACAATTGTCTCTACATTTGGGGCGAGGGTTTTACATCCAAATGGGACTATTGATCGTAATAAATTGATGATCACTACCGGCAAAGATCCGCTTCACCTTAAAATTCTTGGAGAATACGTAAACAAAAAAATTGGTGATGAAATTCGTTCAATACTTAAAAGTGAAGATGATAATTTTATTATTGAATCTACAGACCCACAACGACAAAATCTCACAAGTCTTTTCAATGTTTCTGTTTTGGTAGTAACAAATAAACGAATTGGCTATCAACGCCTACTTCGTAAATATCCTAAAGACGTCGTTGATGCTGTATGGCAATACCAAAAAGATGTAAAAAACTATGATTATGTTATCGATAATAGTGGTAGTATAAGAGAGTTACGAAACGATATCAATCAACTAGTACATGACATGCTCCATGAGCAAAACGCAAAAACAATACCAGAAGAATAATTTTATACTGCATAACGCACAGGCTAAGAATACCCCAATAATTATCCTCCATGGATGGGGAGGTTCACTGCATAGCCTTACTCCCCTTGGGGAATCACTATCATCAATCTGCGATCACCCTATTTACGTACTCGAGTTGCCGGGTTTTGGTAAAACTCGCATGCCTCATCAAACACTCACGACTTCGGATTATGCAAATTTTGTACTCGAATTCATCACTGAGAAGAAACTTGAAACACCTATTATTATTGGACATTCTTTTGGAGGAAAAATACTATTAGATATTACTAGTAAGAACAAGTACGCTCTCGAACGTATTATTCTTATCAATCCATCCGGAATCAAACCTAGGAACTCCCTTAAGAAATCAGTATCGAAATTATTAAAGAAAATAACAACTAAAAAAAAAGCAAATAATAAAGTAGCAAAAAATCTTTTTTATAAATATATACTTAGAGAACGTGATTATTTAAATGCAGGCTCACTCAAAAAAACACTTTCCACAGTAGTTAATGAACATTATGACGAATATGTCAGCTCAATAAGTATACCAACACTGATAATTTGGGGAGAAAACGATTCCTATGTACCACTGTGGATG
>JAGQLH010000056.1 GCA_020429465.1 Candidatus Dojkabacteria bacterium
CTCCTTAGAAAAATTTGTTTGGTTTTTTAAATTAGACAAACGTGTAATTATACACCAATTTACCTATTATAACTAAGCTAATTCCTTATAAAAATACCTTTATAATATCTTTCAGTGTAACCAGAACAGTAAGTAAAAGAATGAGTACTAAGCCAAAAACATTATAATAGTGTTGGGTTTTTTCTGAAATCTTCTTTCCACGTATCTTTTCTAATGCTAAAAGAAATACATATCCCCCATCCACAACAGGCAAAGGCAAAATATTCATAAGTGCCAGAGTCAAACTAATGAGTGCTGTTATGTTTATGATGTCATAGAAATTCTGTAATTCGATAAGATTCTTTAACTCAGCCCCTACACCTATCGGTCCACTAACAGACTCGCTAATAACAGAGGAATCCCCCGTCTCAATCGCAAACGAGAAGATCCTTATCATAGCTTTTACCTGATACCCAAGCATATTCACTGAATGACTTAGCCCTCCAACAACGGGAGTTTTGTACTGTAGTAAATAAGCATCAGTCGTAAATTTACCATTTTCAATAAATGAGGCTCCTAATTTAGGCTCCTCAGAATTTTCTGGTGAAAGAAGGGCTACTGATTTAAGTAATTCTCCCTCATATTCCCTTAAAATACGTAAAGTTATCGTCTCACCTTTATATTTTTCGAGAATATTTAAGAACATTTCGCTATTAAGTATATCCTCACCATTCACAGCCAAAACAATGTCTCCAGGGAGTAAGTTAGACTGTTCTGCAGGACTACCTTCACTAATTGCAGAAAGAATGACCCTTCCTTGGAGCTCTGAGTCTAATATTGTTTGATATGATCCAGCTCTATCTAATGTAATTGATCCAGAAAAGAATTCCCCGTCTTTGAAATACTCTAGCTCCACAGGTTCATCAATTGAGGTATTTAGAGTTTCAGAAAGTGACACATCACCAAATAGATACTGTGAATCAACTTGAGTTACAATTGCACCTCTAAGGTACTCTAATTGATCATCATACGTTGCAGTAATTAATGCTGGCTGTATTTCAAGTGATTCTGTTCCCCAGAAATTATAATCAACAATCTTCGGTAACAATACCACCCCTCCCACAAGAACAAGGTAAATTCCATAGATAACCACCCCTAAAATGAAGTTCATGATGACACCTGCAGTTACAATAATAAGCCTTCTCCATTCAGGAAGGTTAGAATACCTAGTTGCGTCATTAACCCTTTTATTGCTATTCATCTCAAGTATCCACAACCAGTCCTTATCCTCTTCTCCTACGTTTTTAAGACCATTGATTGTGTTTTGTAATTTCTCATCATCTCGAATGGTATGTAAATGGAACTTTTCCTGAAGACTTCTAATCCGAGTTTTTTCCTTTTTTGGTAATTCATCAAACTTCTTTTCTAGAGATTTAGATTTGGATAAATGTTTTTCACCATGAAGTTTTACATATCCCCCTAAAGGAATTAGATTAAGCCTATATACAGTCTCTCCTATTTTTTTCGAGAATAACTTTGGACCAAACCCAAATGCAAATTCTTGTACCCAGATACCCTGAGCTTTTGCTGCAATAAAATGGCCAAATTCATGAATACCAACTAGTAGACCAAAAATTAAGGTCAATAGAATTATTGTGAGTACCAGTGTCATCGTGTAAAAATTGAATCAAAATAAAAATATTAGACCTTCATTAATTCTTCTTCTTTATGAGTGCCAATCTCCTCAATTTCTTCATTTGCTTTATCTACAACATTTTGAACATGCTTTTCCATTCTATTAAGATCGTCTTCCCCCATATCTCCATCTTTTTCTTTATTTTGTAAACCAACAAGAACATCTTTACGTACAGCTCGTACTGCAATCCTAGCTTCCTCAAGCTTTTCCTTCATTAATTTAACGTATTCTACACGTCGTTCCTCTGTCAACTGTGGTAATGGTAAGCGAATAAGATCACCAGAGACTGCAGGGTTAATCCCGATATTTGCTTCTTGAATACCTTTAGAAATTGGTTCAACCAATGACTTATCCCATGGTTGTACGGTAAGTAGCTGTGGGTCAGCAACAGAAATAGTAGCAACATTCTTAATAGGTTGCATATCACCATAAGCTTCCACTAATATATCCTCTACAATTGATGGATTTGCCCTCCCACTCTTTATTTTTTTCAGTTCATCTCTTAAAAATTGAAGAGTTGATTCAATTTTACCCTCGAGTTCTTTGTAAGTTGTCCTAGACATATGTTTTCTAAGTAATATATTAAAATTTATTTACCTTTTTCTATTGTATCAAATGCGTACTAGTAAATTATATAAAAAACCCCCAAACAAGGGGGTTTTTCATTCTCTAGCGATTTAACTACGCTTAATTATTCACCTACACATGCACTTGCACCTCCTGCAATCTGAATGCGAGCAAATCTACCTATTATAATTTTCTCACCTATTGCTGCGACCGTATCATTGATTAAGTCCTTTACCTTTTTAGTCTCATCCTTTAGAAATACTTGCTCTTCAAGTACAACTTCTTCATAGAATTTTTGTAATTTTCCTTCTAGGATTTTAGCAGCAACTCCTTCTGGTTTACCTTCTAAATCCTTCTCAAAAACCTCTTTCTCTCTAGTAATCACTTCTTCTGGAATATCCTCTACACTTGTATACTGAGGATCACTCGCAGCAACATGTAAAGCTAGATCATATGCTATTTCACGCACTTTTTCATTTCGTGCCGCAAAATCTGTTTCAGTATTAACCTCCACAATTACACCAATTTGACCGTCACCGTGAATATAACTTGCAATATATCCGTAGTTAGTTGAATTTTCTGACCGTTTAGCAGCTTTAGCAATTCCCTTTTTTCGAAGGTATAAAATTGCTTTTTCAATATCACCTTCTGACTCCTCAAGAGCTTCTTTCACATGATTTATACCTACGCCAGTTCTTTTACGTAGATCCTTAATTTGTTCTAGTGTTATAGTAGCCATTATTATTTAGACAGTTAATAAATAAAGTATTAAGCTTTTTTGATTTCCTCAACAGCTTTTTCTCCTAACCCTTTTACTGCTTTTAGTTCATCATCACTCATCTTTTTTGCTTTAGCTAGACTCAATCCCTCTGCCTCTAGTGCCGAAATAACTCTACTAGAAACTTCATTTTTGCTTCCCTCTTGTTTTTTCTCAGGCTTTTTAGCAGGTTTTTTTTCAGGCTTAGAAGATTCTTGTTTTGGTTTTTCTTGAGCCTGAGATTTAATTCTGATTTTAGCTCTTGTCTTTTTCTTATCTACAGAAACTTCCTTTGTGTCAATGGTAGCACTTTCACCACCTGGCACTTTACGTTTTGCTTTGATAATTTTAACTTCAAAATCAGTATAATCCTTAATAGTATGCTTAACACCCTGACCACCATTTCCAAATTTTGTTGCATCTGCAAATAGTTTCAGGAACAATGAGATTGAACCAATTGCGTCATCATTTCCAGGAACAACATAATCTATTGGGTCTGGATCGCAATTAGTATCAGTTATAGCAATTACAGGGATATTTAATTTATTAGCTTCAACAACTGCCCCTACTTCATAGCGAGGGTCAACTACCACCACTGCTCGTGGAGGTCTTTTCATATCTTTAATCCCTCCATATAATCTATTAAGTCGTGCCCATTCAACCTTCATTTTTGCAATTTCATACTTTGTACGTCCTTCAACTCCTTCTTCAAATTGCTCTTCATACTTTCGCAGCTTATTTAAACTCTGTTCAACCATCCCAAAGTTGGTAAGAAGTCCACCAGCCCATCTATGGCTCACAAAGTAAGCACCTGCTCTAATAGCTTCATTTCGTAGGATGAACGCTGCTTGTCGTTTTGTACCAACAAAAAGAATAGATCCTTCACGTGACGCATCCACAAGAAATTTCAATGCTTCTTCAAGCATTGGAACTGTTTGGGTTAAATCAATAATATGGATACCTTTTTTGTCTCCAAAGATAAACTTTTGCATCTTTGGATTCCAGCGTTTCTTTTCGTGGCCGAACTGAACGCCTGCTTTTAAGAATTCCTGCAAAGGAGGAATCTCGATTGGTAGAGATTTACTCATAATTACACCTTTAAAAATAAAATAACTTCCCACCGTAATCCCGACTAGGGACAAGGTATAAACGATGGTGCTGAATTACAGCGATTATATCAGATAAGAAAGTGTTTAGTGAAGGACTATAAAGAAGTTTCTCTATATAAAAGCATTGAATTCCATATAATTTTAGAAATTGCCCCTCTTTCTATATTTTCTTCAGGCAAAAACATACCATTTGAATATCCCGAAATAATAGTCTCTGTTGAATTCGATTGATTAGCTAAGAATTGAATCGATTCGTAGAATGAATTTTCCGGTTTTACATCTGGGAATTGTTTCTCATTTGAATAACCAGATACATCAAATCCTTGAATAGCTAATGCTTTAACAATGAGCTGAACCGCTTCCCCCCTAGTAATAAAATCATTAGGACGATATGTACCATCACTGAATCCTTGAGAAATACCCAAATTCTTTAATGTTTGTATATAAGCAAAGAGACTTGACTCTTCTTCCACATCACTAAAACCACTCCCAATTGTGATTATGTTAAATCCAAATCCATATACTACCAACTTAGCAATTTGCCCCCGCGTTATATTTTCACTAGGTCGAAACGTACCATCATCGTACCCAGAAATAACCCCACTATTGTACAATTCTATTATATATTGCTCAAACACGCTCATACCAATATCTTGGAAGATAGGGATATCTTCAGATATAAACATAGTAGTTGTGGATGATGAGCTTGAACCACCACCACTACCACCTCCTCCACCTGATGGCGAGCTAACTGAATGAATCAGCGTTATAAAAGTAGTCCCTGTTGAGGTATTACCTGCCATATCTTCTGACCGTAAAGATATAACTGAGGTCGCGCCCGACTCTATTGTAATATTTGTACTAAATGTACCATTATTGCTTTCGACAAAAATAGTATCCTCTATATCACCAGAAATAATTACCGTTGCCCCCTCCTCAATAGTCCCCGAAATTGGAACCGACGTAGAGGTCGTAACAGATCCGGAGATAGGAGATTCTACTACCGGTGCATCCGGTGAAATAGTATCCTTAATTACTTCTACCGTACCTGCAGGGACCCCAATAGCACTTGGTTGCTCTGAACGTATTACTATCACTCCATCATTGACACTGCTAAGATCAAAGGAATTTGATGTCCATTCTGCTGTTTCACAAGGTATCACCTCTGTCAAATAGGGAAATACTGCACCACTTTCAAGTAAAGAAAGCTCAACTTGAGCATCTCTATAACACGTTCCCCTTATTGGACCATACACTTCTTCTGTAGAGGAATTAACATATGCATGAAGTTCATCATCCTCAATATCTAATTTTAGTATCCAATCAACAGGTGCTGCTATTGATTCTATGTTACCCGCCTGATCAGAAAAATCGTAAGTATACCTTCCATTATTAGAAACTAAAGCGCTGAAATCTGTTCCCGAACCAGTTAAACCTTCAATGTTTCCCTGCTTATCTGAAGTAATATTTATCTGTACAGTATCTCCAAAGACAACATCCCCTGCTTCTGAGGGTGGATCGTATGAGACTGAAAGCGAAGGAGGAGTTATACCCAAAAGATCTAAGTCTTTTCCATTCGTGTTTTGATCGTCATAAACTGATAAATCGAGAAGATTATCATTATATTTAGAATAGGTAATGATACGATTTTTTATAGAATATACTGATGGATTTTGCCCTTTATACATTTCCAAATATTGCCATATGAGTCCTGCAGATGCAGCAATCAAAGGCGTTGCCATTGACGTCCCACTTTTGTATCCATACGAGCTACCTGGAAGTGTAGAATAAATTGAGCTACCTGGAGCAAAAATATCTACGGAAACTGTTCCCCAATTTGAAAAATTTGACCTGACAGAGCTAGGGGTTGTAGATGAAACCGTAAGAATATTATTAGTCGTATATGCAGCAGGATATATACTATAACCTGTTGGATCATTGTCCATGTCAAACCCAATACCATCGTTAAAATGCCCATTACCCGCAGCAGCCACAAATAAACTTCCATTTGCATCAAGCAAAGTAATTATATCGAGAAGCGACTGAGGAGCTGAACTTGGCGGAAGAGTAATTCCCCAACTATTATTTATAATGGGAACATCATGAATTAAAGCATAATCCAACCCTTCGATTATGTTTGATAGGCTCCCATTTCCACTTGAATCAAAAACTTTAATTGGCATAATTTGGGCTGAACTATATAAACCAGCAATACCAATTGAATTATTTCTTTGCGCAGCGATTATCCCAGATACATGGGTACCATGACTATTGTCATCAAATGGATCGTTATCATCATTCTCGAAGTCCCACCCAAAAAAATCATCCACAAAAGTACTAGGATTAGAATCAGTATCATCATCATCAACTCCATCAAGAAATACATTGCTATATGCTATAGTTGGATTAATATTATTACTAAGTAAATCCTCTAAAGTTATCTCACCATCATCATTAAAATCACCCAGTGGAGTGGTTGGGTATGAAGTAAGTTCTGTAAATGTTATCTTCCCATTTAGATCAGAATCTAAATCAATAAATTTACTACTTGGAAATTCACCAGGATTCAACCATATTGAATCTCGGAGATCTGGATGATTATAATCAATCCCTGTATCAACTATCCCTATAACCATCCCAGTATCAGTAGATATTCGATCATGCAACTGCCAAGCTTCCTTTGACTGAATGTCATACCCCGGAATCCCCGACAACTGCTCATCATTATCTAGTGACCACTGTAGATCAAAGAACGTATCATTAGGATCACTAATTTCACCAACATCATCTTCTGGCTCCGCAAATATTTGGAATTTATAGTTAGGTTCGACATACTCTACCTCATCCTTTTGTGCATATTCATCCAATAGCTTTTCTGTTGGCTTCAAAAGATCTTTTACTACATAGAAATCCCCCTCTGTAGTTTCTACATGCCTTTTCGATTCAATCCCAAATACACTTCGAACTGAGAAGGTACTATACAATGGAGATGTACTTTTATATTTGACAATGACCTCCCCTACCGTTGTTTGCTCATTTATAAATAAGGATGAATTTTTTGCGTGGATCGTTGAGAGTTTAAATAATGGAAAAATAAACTGAAGGATAAGCGCTATTACAATTACTACATTCAATTTTTTATTAGTAGGTATACTCATATGGCTATACTGGGAATTAAAGCTTTCTTGCACCATTTACTATTCGTGCCATTTCACATCGTGTAATAAATTGTTCTTGCCGGTATGATCCATCACTAAATCCATTTATAACATCGTATTCTTCTAAGTACCCAATATACCCTCTATACTTACTGTCTAATGGGATATCTGCGAAATGTGTGTCAATAAAATCTACAGAATGCCCAGATTCCTTAAGCCCACTATAAACAAATTTCGCAGCTTCTCCTCTTCGTAGACTATCGTCATACCTGTATGTGCCATCTGAATAACCCCAAACTAAACCAAGCTTAGTTAACCTAATTATGTCATCACGATGGACTATTCCTATATCATCTTCATAACTCACGTAACCATTTGTAGTTTCAATAAAGTAGGAGCTTGCCCACCCTTCTATGTCTCCATATCCAACGCGGTACCAATTCATATCATTTTTTTCGTAAATTACAACTTTTTCTCCTTCAGAAACTCTTGCAACTACATCAGCATATATGTTTGGTTCCGTTCTAATTCGTAAGAATTCATTTGGCGTTCCTATTACTTGTCCTTGAGTGAGGAATGGAACCTGTGAGTATGGCACCACAAAGGACTCAAGTATCCACCCAGTTTCACCATTGTATACAATCTGATACCAACCAGGAACAGAGGAATCACCTACAATAAATACTTCACCTGCAGGCACAGAAACTAAAGAATCCGCAAAAAGATCAGGATTAATGTACAAAGCTAATTCCTCATTTGTTCTAACTCGTAAATCGGTCTCTGGTGCAGGAGATGTTGTTATATTAAATCCTTTAACTATAAAAGTTGCCATCTGCCCTCGAGTTACTGGAAGCTCAGGCTTAAAGAGTCCATCAGAGTATCCTCTAACAACTCCTTCTTCTGTAAGCTGTTTTACATCATCTGTACAAATTGTATTATTAATATCGCTTGGAATGGGCTGACTTACAAAACTACTTCCACCAGAAGTTCCTCCTCCTGTTGTCCCTCCTCCTCCACTACTCCCTGACTCTGAGCAGTCGGGAAGGAATGTAAAGCTGCCATTAACAACCGATGTCAAAATATCATCTCCTGAAACTGCGTCCGCAATATTCGTATCAAAAGTGTTTCCTAGATTTTCGAATCTAAACTCAAAATTAACAGTCTCTCCAGCACCTAAACCACTATAATCAAAAGTTATTGATGCGAATAACTTAGAATCAGTAAGAG
>JAGQLH010000057.1 GCA_020429465.1 Candidatus Dojkabacteria bacterium
ACTTCAATCACAATATGTTTGGCATGTGCATCTATTGAGTTCTCGACTAACTCTTTTATAACGGATGCTGGTCGTTCGATAACTTCTCCGGCAGCAATTTTGTGGATGAGGCTTTGTGGTAATGGTTTTATGTTACTCACGATTTTGTTCGAAATGTTACGTATAAGGTTTGTACGTAGCTATTTTAACTTACTTTTAACATTTATAAACATAACATTAACTAACAAATATAATGGGGTAGGTTTTCTTGGATTCGTGAGGTTAAGCGACTCTTTGAATCTTCCTCGAGTATAAATAGTGAACGTTTTACATCTCTCTAATCCTGCCTTTGGCTGCTTAGTGGGATCTGTCGATGTCACAGATAGGGTTTGTGGTGAGTGATGAGGTATGTTCGATATGATGGCTTGTCCACAAAATTACTCAATACTTTATGTTCTTTCTTTACGATTTGACCCATTTCTCTGTCGGTGTTGAATTGTTATTTATATCGAGATGTAGAATTGAGTTCTATACCCAAGGGTGTTTCACGACCAATTCTAAGTTGATATTTTTTAGTAAGTAATATAGAAATTAGGAATAAGGATAGAGTACTTTGGCTAACCATATTTAAAAGGAAATACTGATCTCTCTTATAGGTGTTGTAGGCATATTGGAAGTTATAGGTGTTCTTCTAATTAACAGTAAGGTAAATAGATGCTTGGGTAGTTATATTTGAAGTTTTTGTACTACTTTCTAGTAGTCTTGAGAATGAGAAGAATATTAATAAGCGATCCAAGACCCAAGATCCCAATGACAATGTATTCGAAGTTTGATGATTCTGATGGGGGAATTTCCTCAGGAGATGAAGTTGGCTCTATAATAGGTGTAGGAGTAGTTGTAATAGTGCTAGGTATATCTTCTAGTACCATAACATTTATCACGTCTTCTGAGGCTAGTACAGAAGCTGTTCCAAATGAATTATTATTTCCAAAAACTTGGAGTAACAATGGTTCTGATATTTCGGCGTATGTTTCAAAATTCTTCATGAGTATACCCCCAATAGGCAGATTCCAATTTCCTGAATTGTCTTTTTGTAGAGTTGTTGTTACCCAAAGCGAATCTACTCCAAGTTGGCCGATGATGAGGTAATCATCCCCTTCCACTACTGTATTGTTCTCGTCTACAATGGTTCCATCTTGAGAAGTTGGGCTCGGTGGAGATGAAAGTGCTTCAGGTGGGAAGTATGAAAAGCTTTCTCCAGAGTTAGATATCAATAAATCATCGGAGATTATTTTGAAATAAAGTGGATTTGATTGAGAAAGGGAGCTATCAGAAATGAGTACGGAATGGGTGAACCGTAGTTCCTGTGTTCCTGTTTTATCTCGGATATCTAATGTTTGTTTCGTAAGGTTCTCTGGATCACTCCCCCAAATAACGCTTCCTTCTGATGGAGCTGAGGTCAGCCAATTTACGGTGAAACTTGTAGCTGCAACATTACTGATAAATATATTAAAAGGTACATATGGATTAGTTAGTTCCTCTCCAGTAGAATACATTTGAGTAGATAAATCCAGTGAATTCGTTTGTCCAAAAGCCCTGTAGTTGCTATTTTGGGTGAAAATCCCAGCAAAGAGAATAATGGCACAAGTGAACCTGAGAATTTTTTGTATATGGCAGTTTTTCATTTGTTTACTGAATGATTCTTATTGAGTCATCTCCCCATGTATCAGATGTTTTGACCCATCGGGTCAAAACTATTCCAAAGATTATAAATAAGGAAGCAACTATATGTAATTTATAGTCTGATATAGCAGTGTCAGGAAGGTCATTAAGGTCATCTATTAAGATTTGAAATGTGAGTGATTCGTCTCCCATCTCTACTACTAACTGACTTTGGCCAGCGCTAAGGGTAGAAGGAATCGTTGCTTGCCATGTGCTTGATGGTGATACAACGGTAGAACTTATCCCCTGGTTATTTATGAAAAGTGATACTGTTTCATTAGGTTCGCCTGTTCCTAAGATGACTCCTCCAGGTACAAGTGTACTTCCTTGAGAAACATTTGAAACTTGGAGTCTTTCGCGAATTTGAACCGTTGGTGTTGGTGTCACAATTTGAGTCGGCGTGGCTGTTGGCGTTGGTGTGGTAGTAATTATTTGTGTTGGTGTGGCTGTCGGTGTTGGTGTAGCCGTTGGTGTCGAAGTAGTTGTTACATCGGGATTCGCTGAATAAATTGTACTTAACGGATTGTACGCTGATTCTGATTCCGAAATGGTAATATCCGGCATAAATTGTTCTCCATCTGGAGCAGAAGAATATCCTCTTCCGGTATTAGCAATACTTGCAAATACTACTACTTCGTCTCCTTGAAATAGTTCCCCGGATGGGGATTTTGCACTACCTAGATCAAGTGAGTATGCACCACTTGTTTCTGGGAGTAATGTAGATGTAACTGTTGAATTATCTGTTCCGTTTGTTTTATGTGCATAAACAATTCCATCTCGATAAGAAGAGGCTCCTACAACTAATCCATTTACTGGGTCTGGTGTTGGGACGCTTGTTTGGGTATCAAATGTAGTAAATGTATTTGTGAATTGGACAGATTCATTTGGGTATTCGGATTCGCCTATTACAATAGTAAATTCATATTGTTGGTTTGAGTTTAAATTTGGAAGTTTGTGGTAATGCAGATTGTATTTCTCTGTCCCATCTTCTGCTCGTTCATCAAAAAAAGATTCATTTTGTACTCCTCCGGGAACGGAGTATTTGATTGATGCTTGGACTGGTTCACCTTCTGTAGTGAAGGAAATTGTTGCACTTGTGTCACTGATATTACTTACAATTACTTCTTGCGGAGGGGGTGTTTCATCTGCGTCTGATCGTATGTCTAAAAATAGTCGAAGCGCAATTACACTTAGAGGAATGGCGATGGCAATAAAGACGACAATGAATACTTGCCATATTTTTCGAAGTTCAAGACTTGTGGTATTTACTGGTTCATTTGCAGTGTATATTTGTGTTGGCATATACGGTATAAAGAATTACTTTTTATTTCTGCGGAATCCAATGATAATATAAACAATTACTGCTACAACTCCTAGTGCAAGTACTAATTTTTCATAATCATCGAGAATAATCAGTATCTGCTCAAGTGCTCCTTGGCTGTAAAATCCGCAAGATATCAACAAAAGATTCCATAGCAGTGATCCTGCTAAAGTATAAATGCTATAACGTTTTAAGTCCATTCTTGTTATCCCTGCAGGTATAGAAATAAGACTCCTAATAATAGGGATCAGTCTTCCAAAGAAAATGATAGGTGTTCCATATTTCTCAAATTTTGATTCAGCCATCTCAATGTCGTCGGTAGTTATGAAGAAGTAAACTCCATATTTTGAAAAGAAAGAGAAAACAAAGTCACGGGATTTGTGCCCGATAAAATAGAACGGTAAAGTTCCAATATAGCTGCCAATTGATGCAAAAAGTGCATACAGAAGTACCTCTGGGTAGGACTCAGTAACTGTTCCTGCGGTGAGTAGTATTATTTCAGACGGAATAGGTGCGAAGAATGATTCTACGCATGTAGCTATTGCAAGACCAATTGGGCCAATAGTTACGATAAGATTTTGAAGCCATTCAGCAATTGCGGTAATCATAGGAATGTGTGAATTTTATAGCAAATAATTTATTATACGAAGATTTTACGTTCGATGATAGGGATTATATGCCGCATACACATCTTTTAAAGATAATTGAGTTTACGAAGCAATGTAAGTGTTGGGGGGTTGAGTTTATTTTGGGGGAGTTTGTTTTTTGCAAACCATTGTAATTCATTTATATCATCGCTTGGAGTGATTTCCCCAGAACTATAGGTACATAAAAATGAAAGGAATATATAGTGTGTCATTTCGCCATGTTTATTGGGTTCAAAATCTTCAGCGAATCCTATTGGTTGTGTTATCTCTACTGTAATATTCGCCTCTTCCATGATTTCTCTCTTTATAGCCACTTCTAATGATTCGCCATCTTTTACTCCTCCACCGAGTAAGTGCCATGTATTTGGGTATGGGCCTACATTATTTAGTTTTTTCCCAAAAAGCAATTTATGATTTTTTTCAATAATGCCGCATACAATAAGTCTAGTTTTCATAGGTTTGGTATAAATTACCTAATAAATAAAGAGATCCTGTTACTATACCTACTTGAGTATTCTTGAGATCATTTGAAAATGTACGGAATGCTTCTTTTGGGTCTTGGAAGCACATAATTTGGAAATTAGTGTCAAATTGTTCTCTAGTCTCCTGTTCTAATACATCGAGAGAGTATGAACTTATGTCAGTATAATATTTTTTTGTAAATTCGGTTAGAAAAATTTTTTGTATATTGAGGTCTTCTAGTTCTTCAAGGATACCAGGAAGATCTTTTGTTTGTGAACATGAAAATAGTAGATTGGTTGGTTTATTTTTTATGTAACTCTTAAGGCTTTTTATAAAGCTCCTCATTTTCAAAGGATTGTGCGCTCCATCAAAGATTATAGTTGGGTTATGGGAAATAATATCAAATCTTCCCTTGAGTTGGGCAGTTGAAAGTGCCCTCCTAACTGCAGAATCAAAGTGGGTACTCATAAATTCGGTATGATTTTTCAGAAATGAATATGCTATTTGTATAGCTAATGAAGTATTGTGGGCTTGGTACCTCCCAATTAGGTTCAGTTGTAAATTTGTGAGTTTGAACTCATTATTCGCAAAAGAAAATATTACGCCACTAAGAGTATCTGATGAGATACTATACTCGAAATCTCTCCCAATTTCGGATACTCTTGTATTAATTTGATCTGCATAGGCATGGACGATTTTTTTTAAACTTGGTGTGGTTATGCCGGATATAAAATGCTTTCCTGGCTTCATAATATGCACTTTGTCTTGTAATATTTCTTCAAGAGTAGATCCAAGTATTTCGGTGTGATCAAGTCCGACTGATACGACTGATGCAACGTCTGCATTAATTACGTTGGTGGCATCTAACTTACCTCCAAGTGCAACTTCAATAATAGCTACGTCTACTTGTTTTAGCTGAAAGTACTTAAAAACCATAGCAATGATGACTTCGTAGAATGTTAACGGTTCGCTTCCGTCTAATTCGTAGGCATCCCTATGAGAAATAAACCAGTTTACTAAAGATGTGAATTCTTCATCTGTACATGGTATTGGTGTATTTACTCCTTTTTGAAGTATGCTAAATTTTTCATTCAATGCGACTAAGTTTGGTGACGTATGGATTCCTACCGTGAGTCCATACTCCGAAAGAATACGTGCTGTAATGTAAGAGGTTGATCCCTTGCCTGCTGTTCCTCCTATGTGAATCGTAGGATAGGTGTCTTGAGGGTTTCCAATGAGTGACAAGAACTTTTTGATTCGATCAAGGTGTATGCCGGGCGTGTGTTTTTTGTCTTTAGGTGAAGCAAGTGAAAAAATATAATCGAGTGCTTCAGTATAATTTTTTACATTCATAATATAGGGAGTTATTTTTTAAACTTCTAAGACGTTAATAGCTAAATTCTAATGTATTAGTTCGTCTCTTATAGTCAACTATTATACTCTATTCGAGTTGGTTGTAACCTGGGGTTTGTTTAGTTTAATCTTAGTATTTTGGGCGCAATCAGTGATATCTAGACAGATCTTTTTTAATACTATGGTGTAATAAAGGGGTGACACGATAAATTAATCATGCTACAGTAGTAGTGTTGTTTGTACTTTTAACTGCATATAATTATGATTTTTTCGCTTATTGCGAGTCATTTTTGGTATATCCTCGGAACATTTGCTCTTGGACTGGTAGTGGGTTGGAAAACTACTGAATCCGTTGAATACGTGTATTCGTATGTAAAACAAATTTTTCGGAGATAATTGTGTGATAATAAAAGGTATTTTCTGTTTATTATCATGTGTTTCTTGGTCATATAACTGAAAAAGCTATGATATTTGAAAAATTTCAACAGACAATTCTTCTTGGTGGTGTTAAGGCGAACGCCTGATTTTTTCCTTTAGTTTATATTGTTATAATCCTTTTATTATTTTAAAAGGTACTATTTTATATTTATTCCTAATTAGTTATGAAAACAGCGAAAGAATTACGGCAAGCATATATTGATTTTTGGGAGGAGTCACCACGTAACGCAAAGCAAGTCCCAAATGTATCACTTGTTCCTAATAACGATCCAACACTATTATTTGTAAATTCTGGTATGTTCCCTCTTGTTCCGTATTTGTCAGGTGAACCACATCCGCTTGGAACACGAATTTTTAATATTCAACGATGTATTCGTACCATTGATATAGATGAAGTTGGTGATTATAGTCATCTTACACTTTTTGAGATGGTAGGAAATTGGTCGCTGGGAGATTTTTCTAAAAAAGAACAAATTCCATGGATGTTTGAGTTATACGTTGAACGATTCGGGCTTGATCCAAAGCGATGCTATGTTAGTATCTGGGAAGGTAATGAGTCTGCACCCCGTGATGATGAGGCAATTGAACTGTGGAAACAGACATTTAAAAAGTATGGGATTGACGCTGAATACTCAGAAGATAGAACAAATATACCATCTGGTCTAGAGGAGGGTCAGGATTGGAGCTATAGAATATTCCCGTATGGAAAAGAAGATAACTGGTGGCAAAGAGGTCCCGATACGCCAGGTGAATTAGGTGGTCCAACAACTGAGCTTTTCTACGATCTTGGGACTGTGCAGTATGAAGAAGATGAATATCATATTAACGATGATTCAGGTAGGTTTTTAGAAGTGGGTAATAGTGTTTTTATGGAATATCAGTATGGTGATGATGGTGTTTGGAGAGAAATGAAGCAAAAGAATATTGATTTTGGAGGAGGTTTTGAGCGTATCGTTGTTGCTGCACAAGATAAGCTTTCTGTTTATGAAACTGATCTATTTACATCGTATCTCAAGAAAATCGAAGAGCTCTCTGGTAAGAAATATGATCCCACAGATCCTACAAGCGACGAAACAAAATCTTTTCGGATTATAGCTGAACACGCTCGAGCTTCGATATTTTTAATAGGTGATGAAGTAAAACCTGGTAATAAAGATCAAGGGTATATTTTGAGACGCTTGATTCGAAGAATGATTCGTCGTGCAAAGAAATTAGGAATCGAGGAGAATTTTAGTAGAGCTTTGGGAGATATTATTATCGATACGATGAAGGGTGGGTACTCGCAGTTGGTAGACAATCGTCAAGAGATCCTTGATATTCTTGAAAAGGAGGAAGTTACATTTAGACAGACACTTAGTCGTGGGGTAAAAGAATTAGAAAAAATTCATGAGTCTGGAGAAAAGATAGATGGAACTAAAGCGTTTTTCGTTTATGAGACATATGGTTTTCCTTTAGAATTAACATTCGATGAGTTAGGAATTTCCGGAGAAGAAGCTCAAAAAATTACAGAAGAGTTCCTTGAAGCGGAAAAAAATCATAAAGAACAATCACGTGCAGGTGCAGAAAAGAAATTCGCAGGAGGGTTGGCAGATCAATCTGATGCTACAACCCGACTTCATACCGCACATCATTTATTACTTGCTGCGTTGCAAGAAGAGCTTGGTTCACATGTTCATCAAAGGGGGAGTAATATAACTGGAGAACGATTAAGAATTGATTTCTCTCATGATGGAAAGCTAACTCCAGAACAGAAAGAGCGTGTAGAAAACAGAGTGAATGAACTTATTGATGGAGGGTACAATGTATTCATGAAGACGTTACCAAAAGCAGAGGCGGAAAAACTAGGAGCTGAAATGGAGTTTGGGGCAAAGTATGGTGATATGGTGAATATTTATATGATTGTTGACCCGTCAATTCAGGTTGATCGCAAAAATCCAGATGTGTCCTCTATTCCAGAAGATAAAATAATTTCGATTGAATTCTGTGGCGGACCACATGTTGAAAATACATCAGAGCTATCAAAGAGTGGTAAATTTAAGATAAAGAAAGAGCAAAGCTCAGGAGCTGGGATACGAAGAATAAAAGCGGTATTAAAATAGTTAGTGAAGGATTTGATATGACTACCTTTTTCGGTTGTTTGACCGGGTCTGCATGTTATAATCCAAGAAATCGTATTCATTAGTGTATCTGCCCGTTTCTACTTTAATTCTTAGTTTTAGATTTCGTATGTTTAAATCCATAAATGCGAAATTTGTTTTTGCAATAGTTATTACGTCGTTTATGACATTTGGAATGATGGTAACAATTGCTATGGCAGATTCAGCCCTTCCTACAGAAGTGGCAACTCCCGTTGAAAGTAATGATGAAGAGGTATTAGAAGATTTTGAAGAAGATGTCGAGGATGAAGGAGATGAGGGATCCTTCTTTGATTCTCTTTTTGGAGACGAAGAAGATACAGAAATAGAA
>JAGQLH010000058.1 GCA_020429465.1 Candidatus Dojkabacteria bacterium
ATCTTTAAAACTGATGATCCAGATATTATATTTAAAGTTCGCAACGTGCTCCGACTCTCACATGGTGACAGAATTCTTATTGCAGATGGGTATGGAAAGGAATACATTGCCGAATTAGACCTTCTAAAACGAGATATCATTGGTGGTGTTATTAAAGAAGAGATCGAGTCTGAATCAAAACTATCAGGACCTTCAATAACACTTGCACAAGCACTTACACAATCTAAAAAGTTGGATCTAATACTTCGAATGAATACGGAAATTGGTGTCGAAGAATTTATCTTTTTTGAATCTGACCATAGCAAAGTCAAATTAAAGCATATAAAGGAGTCTAAGTTGGATCGTTGGGAAAAAGTAACTCGAGAAGCTTCAAGACAAAGTGAACGTTTATATGCACCTACACTAAAGGATGCAACAGAATTCTCAGCGCTATTTGAAGATACTGATGCAACCCATATTCTGTTCCTCGATTCAAAACAACATGATGAAACTAAACCTCTTTCTTCTATTGTGAAGGATTTCACAGAAAAAGATAGAATTCTTGTTATTATTGGTCCAGAGGGAGGTTTCTCGGAACGAGAAACTACAATAGCACTTCAATCTCAAGGTAAATTTATACACCTACCATTACCTATCATGAGAACTGAAACAGCAGGACTCGTAGTATCTAGTTTTATCAAATTGTATAAGTAATGTCTCAAAACTGCCAGGTTCCACCAAATAAAAAGAAAAGTCTACCACTATTCACAGCTTTTCGAAATTATCTAAAAACCTACTTTGCAATCGACACTCGATCATTAGCTATATTTCGGATTGCTTTGGCATTACTGATCCTAATTGACTTAGGTATACGCTCTACCGACCTCATTGCACACTATTCTGACTTTGGGATCCTTCCTCGTGATGTTCTCATTGGACAATTTATGAATGATTCTTATATTTCATTGCATTTACTCAGTGGGAATGTGTATGTGATTGTAGCGCTCTTTATAGTTGCCGCACTTTTCGCTGTAATGCTTCTTCTGGGGTATAAAACGAAACTTGCCACAATTGTAAGTTGGATATTACTGGTTTCGCTCCATAACCGCAATGACATGATTCTTAATGGAGGAGATGTTCTATTTAGACTATTGTTGTTTTGGGGAATGTTTCTTCCTTTAGGAGCAACATATTCCCTTGATAGTATTAAAGAAAAGTCAAAAGAACGTGCACATCTATCTGTAGCAAGCGCAGCTCTCTTATTTCAAGTTGCGTATGTCTATGTTTTTTCGGCATTATTAAAAGATAATCCCATATGGACTCTTGAAGGAACCGCTGTTTACTATGCATTAAGTGTCGACCAATTTACACGGCCGTTGGGATATGTCCTCTATCAATTCCCGGAACTCATGAAGTTACTTTCGTTTGGGACACTTTACCTTGAATTGTATGGGCCAATTATTGCATTATTTCTGATTTTTCCTAAACACATTCCCCGAACCCTCATGGCGTTCTCATTTATGCTTATGCATTTAGGATTTACGCTCACCATGGAGCTAGGTATTTTCCCCTATATTGGGATGGCAGCTTGGCTTGTATTCTTACCAAGTAGCTTTTGGGAGTGGTTTCTCAAATTTCTCAATCCAGAACCAGATGATATTGCTATATACTACGATCTCGACTGTGGTTTCTGCAGACAAATGGTAGCAATTATTTCGACTGCATTAGCTCTTAGATGTGATATAAGAACAGCCCAGAGCGAGGTAGAAACTAAAGCAGAAATGGAACGGATGCACTCATGGGTTATTAAGGACAAAAAGGGTACTCTGTATACTGAATTTTTTGCATTTATAGAATTATGTAAAGTTTCTCCGATTCTTTTTTGGATAGCTCCATTCCTTAGTTTAAAGCCATGTACCTGGATTGGTAACAAGCTGTATAGATTCGTTGCCGACAATCGCGGATTTTTTGGTCGGTTCATACACACCTACCGTGGACCAGTAACTGAAAAATTTTTATTCCCACAACTACTCACTAGCATCATTGCACTCTTTTTTTTCCTGTATATAACTGGCTGGAATATTAGGACGTTAGATTTTGATAAATATCAAAAGTTTTTTCCTCAGACCTGGAATGTAGTTGGCTATACTCTACGAATTGATCAATACTGGAATATGTTTGCACCATACCCTCTAATGGATGATGGTTGGTATGTTATTGTTGGAACTCAAACAGATGGAAGAGATATCAATGTGCAAAAATCTCATGAAAAATATATAGACTGGGAAAAACCCGAGTTTGTTGCACAAACATACAAAAATCAAAGATGGAGAAAATTCATGATGAATATCTGGGAGAGAAGTAATACAGGATATCGAGAGCCATATGCGAAATATCTATGCTGGAATTGGAATCAGAATGAAGAACATGCCCAACAACTAAGTTCTATCAAAATTTACTTTGTAGAAGAACGTACACTTCCAAATTATGGTGTTGAGGAACCAAAAGAAGTACTTCTGCACACCCAGAATTGTTTCATCTAATATTTTTTACCGACTACATACGAATGAAAATACAACCAGGAATCTACAAACACTATAGCGGCAATGAATACAAAGTACTTCGAATTGTAAAACATAGCGAAACACTTGAAGATATGGTTTTGTATGAAGCACTTTACAATAACAATCTTGGCAAATTCTGGGTCCGTCCATATGACATGTTTACCGAAAGCCTTGAGGTAGATGGGGAAACTAAGCCGAGGTTTGAATTTGTGAGAGACTATTAAAACACTAATACACCTACGGCTCGATAGATTTCCGTTTTAACTGTAAAATAAATTCTTGCTCATCAGCAAAGTACCCAGCTTTATCTAATTTACTTTCTAATAGTGGACAGTTTTTAAGTACTGAATCTAATGCAGCTAAAGCCCTTGAAACAGTTGAATCCCTAAGATTTCTAGATCTTCCACTCACACCAACAATTCTTTCATAGTCTAGTCTTCTCATTGTATATATTTCTCTATTATTCTCAGCTAATTCTTTCTTTTCAAAATTATTTAACAGTAACCATAGATTAATTAGTGAAGCGTTTAAAGGCCTCATTAGTAATTGACCTCTCGTTCTTATACTCCTCACCTCTGACCGAGCTGAATCGCACTTTGCCTCTCTTAACCAGTTTGTAATAATATCAACTCCTGAATTGCCTCTACGAACTTTATCATAAGGATAAAAATATTCATTAAATTCGTATTGACCATCGAAATAAATTACTGAGGAGGTCATTCCTTGTGTATCAGGTTTTGAAGTTATCCATGAATTATCAAGAAATGACGCAATTAATTGACCTGGCTTAGCATATTGCATTCTTATCACAGTCAACATATTATCAAAATTACTAGTACCATAGAGTACATCTGGATCAAACTCTGATAATGGAAATAATTGGTTTGGGTGACTAGAGATTCTATTCCAAATAGCTGATGCTACTTCGTGTTTTTTTACGTTAATAAAAGTTTCAGTCATTTACTATAAGTTACAATATGGGATTATACTCAAGATCAACTATGTTATGCAATACCCTATCCATAAAATCGCAATAGGTAAACTAGCGGTAGCGGTACGAGTTATTCTTCCATCACCTCTAAAATTTTATTAAATTCCATAGCATCCAAGGATGCTCCTCCTACGATAAAACCATCAATTTCACTATCGGCAAACAAATTTTGTGCATTTACTGAATTTACACTTCCTCCATAAAGTATAGATATTGATTCCCCTGAGTTATCATTAAATATACTCGATACTACACGACGAATTAGCCTGTGCATATCTGCAATATAGTCTATATTTGGGGTGGTACCAGAACCAACAGCCCAAACCGGTTCATAGGCGATTGTAATGCGCAAAGCACTAGTGAGTCCTTGAAGACTTGCTCTCAGTTGTTTTTCAACATATTCCATTGCTTTATCCTTACCATTATTATGAACCAGTTCCGGTTCACCTACACATAACGTAACGAAAAGTTCGGATTCCGCTGCTGAACAAATTTTCTTATTAATAAGTTGATCTGATTCTCCAAATGTATGCCTCCGCTCTGAATGTCCTAAAATAACATTGTGACATCCAACATCGAGTAACATTCTTGGCGATACTTCTCCGGTAAATGCACCTTCATCTTCATAGTGCATATTTTGAGCAGCTATATGCAAATTACTTGGCCTCGTAAGCCTTACTAACGAATATAAATAAAGAAATGATGGGGCAATCATTATTTCAATGGAAGAGGGAATTTCTACCGTCTCAATCCACGTTTCTGCTTCACTAAAATTTTTATGCATCTTCCAATTCCCGATCAGGTACTTTGTTCTATTCATCATATGGTATAGTTGAAATATGAGTTACTTTTTATACTATCACACATGAGTGCGCATCGATTCAAACCTGGTGTTTTATACGGAGATGATCTACATAATTTATATGCATATGCAAAAGATGAACAATTTGCGTTACCAGCTGTAAACGTTGTGAATACTTCTTCAATAAATGCAGTATTGGAAGCTGCTAAGGAAGCTAATTCTCCTGTAATTATTCAATTTTCATCTGGTGGAGGAGAATTTTTTGCAGGAAAAGCACTAGATAATTCTAATTTCAAAGGTTCAGCACTAGGAGCTATTTCCGGAGCTCACCATATTCACACAGTAGCTCAAGAATATGAGGTATCCGTTGTAATCCATACTGATCATGCTGAACGAAGTAAATTACCATGGATTGATCAGATGATCTCTGCAAGTGAAGAATTTTATAAAATTCATAAAAAACCATTGTTTAGCTCTCACATGCTCGATCTTTCAGAAGAATCACTAGAAGATAATGTAAAAACTTGCAAAGAATATCTTCAAAAACTATCACAACTAGAAATATACCTTGAATTTGAACTGGGGATCACAGGAGGAGAAGAAGATGGTGTCGATAACACCGACAAAGACCAGTCATTATTGTATACACAGCCTGAAGAAGTTGAATACGCATATAAAGAATTGGTTTCAATAACTGACCACTTCTTGGTAGCTGCTGCTTTTGGAAATGTGCATGGTGTATATAAACCTGGAAATGTGCAATTGAAGCCAGAATTACTCAAGATGGCCCAAGAGGTTGTCGCAAAAACACACAATCTTCCTCCAAAACCTATGAGTATGGTATTTCATGGTGGATCTGGTTCACCTCAAGAAAAAATTCGAGAGGCGATATCATATGGAGTGGTGAAAATGAATATTGATACTGATACGCAATGGGCATTTTGGGATGGAGTTCGAAAATACATTGATGAAAACCATGCTTATCTTCAAGCTCAAATTGGAAATCCAGAAGGTGATGATCTGCCAAATAAGAAGAAGTATGATCCCCGAGCGTGGTTGAGAGAAGGTGAGAAGTCTTTAACTCAAAGAGTACTAAAAGCATACGAGGATTTGGATGCTATGGATAGGAATTAGTTCTGAGTTGAATATTTGCGTACAGCAAAAGTTGCGCGGGTGTATAATAGGCGAAAGCAAACACCCATGAAATTTGAGTAAGTGAAACGTTTAGTCGCTGTTGTCAAATGTTCTCAATTAAATACTCAAACGTCCCAAGAATTCTAATACTCCTCTATGCATAGAGTCGACTTGATCTTTGTTGTACTCTGAATATTTCCCATGTGCTGCATTATTTCTAAGATCAAGCCAGGCCGTAATATTTTTTTGATCAAGTTTATTGTAAACATTAGCCTTCGTCAGCTCAGCGTTTAATAAGTCTGCTTTCTTAGGTTTTTGTTTTCCTTTTGAGTCAGTCGTGAATGTTTCGATCGAATTTTTATCACAGAGTTGTCTTATATGTTCTTCTAATACACTCCCTATCATTACTGCTGCTGGGTCTTTATATTTGTTTACTAAAAGATACTCAGCCATTTCTAAGAAATCAGAAAATATTTCGGCCGAAATAAAATCTTTAATTTGATAAAGCCAGCCATTTTCTATTTCAGTTTTTACTGCCTGCAAAATACCCCTTCCGGATTCTGTACGACTTGGGTATGTTCCAGCAACGTTTTTATCAAATTCTTTATAATAGGTGTGACTAGTTCCAAACAATTTGTTCAAAAAAGACAGAGAGGAAGCCCTAAACTCGTTAAACAATTCTTCCTCTACAACTGTCCTGTAACCACTAGTACGTGCTGTGCTTAGGACTTGACTGGCTTTTTCAATGAGCAAGTCAACACTTTTAACTAAATCTTCTGTTTTCATAATAAATTGTTTTAATTGAGAATTTCTGACAACGTTTCGGCATTTGAAAAGTTTTTATCCGCTTCCTTAATTATATATCAGCAGAAGAAAAGAGCAAAAATTTAGGAGAATGTCCATGGGCAAAACTCTTTACTTTAATCTAATTCACTCTTGTCTTTTTTATCAAAATTGTTTAGGAATAAATCAATCGTTTCTTTGTCTTTTCTATATTCTAGAGAATTTTGTATTTTTATTTCTTCAAGCTTTGTTTTTACTAGGTCCAAGTCAAGAAAATTAGCCAAGCTATTGTAGTCAAACTTCTTTAGAATTTTTACTCCGTACTCTCCAATTCTTTGACTCCTACTTTCCGAGATGAATTTCACAACAAGTGATATTAGTTTTTGATTGTCATTTTCTATTTTTTCAATAAATACTTTCACGTTGTCTTTATTATCCCATTCTTTCCAGCGGTACAAAATATAAAGCAAATTTTTATTTTTTAACAGATCATTAATATCTGTTCCATTTATTTTTTCAAGACATAGCCTTTGCAATTCTTCAATTTTATCCTCTGGAACTACAAATTCATCTGAGCCTTTACCCTCCTTCTTTCTCGAAGATTCTAACGAAATTCCTTGCACAGGACCAAACAATCCTTTTGAGAGTGTAATAGCTTTTTTTAAAACTTTAAAATTTTTATTTTTGTCTTCTTCTCTTTTAAACAGTTGATAAATAATCCTCATTAGGTCCATATCAATCCCAAAGTCCCACATACCAACCTTTTCTTCAGGTAAATCATCAGAAATATTGAAAAGTGCTTGAACGACATTATTAGCATGTTCTTGTGAAATGCGGCTTTGATCATCTGTGAAATCTTGCATTCTTTGTAAAACTTTCCTGATTTTTTTCTTCTCTATATATTCTCTAAGTATTTGCTCAAAGCCATCTACTGAATCGGCTTTGTTCAAAATTTCTTCAATCTCAAACTGGCTTAACTCATCTTCATCTCCACCAGGTATCAATGTAAAATAGCTATCGAAATTATTTGTACTGCATATTCTTAAACTATTGCTCCAGCTTGACTGCCACTCGTGCCCAAACGTCGAATAGCCGTATCGAAATATACCATCAACTTGAGGAAATAATCTTTTCAATAATTTAAGCACTATTTTTTTTGTTTCGCTAGGTAACGCCCTTAATCCTTTTTCAATTTCTTCCTTTCTTGGATTATCGTCTCTTGTATTTTGACCAGTTCTATCCGTTGAAGTGAACAGCGGATTTTTATCACACATGAACGAGTAAAAATCTGGGGCAAAAACTCTAATTGCTTCAATTGCAATAAAATCAATTGGATTCACTTCCATTACATTTCCTTGGTACATTTGGGAAATGTTAAAACCAAGACTGCTGGCAAATCTTTTGACGTCCCTTATGTTTTTGAAAAAATCTTTAAATCCCGAATGGTAAACATTTGTCCAATAAGAATCATCTTTACCAAAATACTTCTGCGCTCCTTCGGGTAATATACCTAAGATGCGGTCTAGTTCTTTAAAAAGAAATGTGGAGATTTTTGATGGTTTTACAAAAGGTACATCAAAATGTACCTGAACAATTTTATTTAAATAATCCTTGCCCGAAACGCCAATTTGTTCTTCCAAATTTTCTTCAACGATTTTTCTATCAAAAGCAATTAAATATATCGTATTTGGAAAGTCTCCATTAATGCGAATTAGCCTGAAAATTTGTTTTATTTCTGATTGATTAAGCCGATCAATGTCATCAACAGTGATTATGATTTTTTTGTTTCGATTAGAAAGCTCCTCTTTAATTTCCCTTTTTAATTCAGTGATGGACTTTTGGGTTGCCAAATATTTTTTTGTAAAAAAATCGGATAGTCCCAGCAAAAAATTTTCGAACA
>JAGQLH010000059.1 GCA_020429465.1 Candidatus Dojkabacteria bacterium
TGATCCATCTGGACTTGCAGCACCAAACCATGAATATACATCCTCACCGAAAATATGATCTACATCATGTGGATTTAAATGATGCTCATGATCGTAGTAACAGTTTCTTTCTGCGTCATACAAACTATGCCACATTCGAGCATCATGTGTTGGACATGGAGTAATATTTGCTGCATTTGCTGGTGGTAATACTATTGAACCTAGATTTTCCCCTGTCCAATTTTTGTATGTTGACTCATCTGCAAATCCACCACCTCCACCACTACCTCCTGCAGTTGTTCCACTTCCAGAAGACCTACCAGTTGACCCAGCTGTACTTCCTGATGAAGAAGTTGTACTTCCTCCACTTGATCTACCAGTAGTCGATCCTGAGGATGTCTGCCCTACATCGGCTCCAGTAGTACCTCTCCCAGTCGACGACCCCGTAGTAGTCCCTCTTCCACCAGAACTAGACCCCCTTGAGGTTCCTCTCGTTAAAAAATTAAAGAAGCCACCTCTTGATGTGGTATTTTCAGTTCCTCGTGCCTGTGCAGAACTATTCTCAGGTGACACGTTATACTGCCCAAGGCTAAAAGCTATTGCGAGAACAAATATAAATGCGAATCCTCCCAATAAAGCTAGTCCAAAGAACTTCTTCTTTCTCCCAATATTTTTCATAAAAATACTATTTACATATATTAATCTGTGGAATCAAAACGCACTCCCACAAACACACTTTACATAATCCTTAAAAATAAAACAATCCCGCTGCATCAAACAAAACAGCGGGATTGAATACTTATTACTAGTATTACCTAACTATTCATCACCTTCGACTGGTAAATCTTCTGAACCGTCATCCATTTTCATTTTGTCATCTGATTCTTCCATCATCTTATCTTCATCCTTTTCCATTGATTCTCCTTCCTCTTCCATCATTCCATCTTCATCCATTGAATCATCTGACTCTTCCATCATCATCGTGTCATCGTTCTCCATTGAGTCCATACTGTCCATCTCCATTGTGTCATCTGTTGAAGCTGGGTCTGATTCATCAGTTGTAACTGTTGCGGTACATCCAGCAAGGATAAATGCTCCTGCTGCAAGAAAACTAGCTGTCTTAAGTAATACTTCCTTTTTCATGTGCAATACATGTAAAAATTTATATAGCAACTACAGGTATCATAATGGAAACCATCTTGATTGGTCAAATTAGCCTCTATGCTCAAGTACTCTTAGTCGTTTTTCTAATGCGTTTACTTTGTGATCGAGTTTAACTGCTTCCTGCACACTCTGAGTCGCATAACTAATGTACGTAAGTAAAATAAGTCCAAGTAAGGATAGTATAAGTGTTGTGTATTGATATAAATTTCCAATCATGTTTACCAATAACGGATAAAGCCTAGTCTCAAGAACTCCTTCCTCATTGATAACTATTTCCTCTGCTTGCTCCACCTCTTCATCTCCACCAAACAACCCTTTAAGATCATCCCAAATATCTTCAGCAGAATCTTTCACAAAATCGAATCTCAATGTTGAATCAACCTCCTGAATTACTTCGTGCACACCGGATTTTTTAAGTGACGCGTCTGCTAATTGAGTAAACAAATCACTTCCAAAAAGTGACACTATTGTTGTCAAAATTAACCCTATAAACGTCACTCGTATACCAAATGACATAACCCTGATGAGCTTTGAACGAATGAGAAAAATCCCAATAATACTTACTAATAAGCCTAGTACTATATATGTAAAATAATTCATTGTAAGAATATCAAAAGTAGTAATTTAGTATACACTTAACATTACAAATCTTCATGAAAACAATTATACTCCTTCATACATTATTTGATTCACAATCTTTCCTAGTTTTCTAAATACATCTTTTTTCAATGATGTTAAGTCCTCCCAAGATTGCCCCATTACGAATAATGTACATTTATTTCGCTCGTAGAGCTTTACCATTTCATACGGAATAACACCTCGTACAGCTTCTTCAGATCTTATTATCAAATCATCACCTAGTATCTTGAATAATTTTTTGGGAGTGATTGCTTTGTTAAATTCCACAAATAGCAATGTAGCATTCTTTGGATTGAATTTATCTATTAACCCATTAAACACAAAATTACTATACATTCTCACGTTTGGATCAGTCAGAGCGATTCGAGAAACACGTTCACCTCTCTGTTCCTGATATTTTATAAACCAATCTGGCAGTATAATAAAGTCATTACAAACCCTACCACGTGCCCCTAACCCAGCTATAAATTCTGTATATTGACGACTCTGTTTTAAAACCTCTTCTTTGATATTACCATCATATTGAGCATCCCATGGATAATCAGTACTCAGATATTTATTATATCCATTAACAATTTTATGTACTTGCGGTCGAATAATTTCATTTCTTATACTCCCCCTTACTCCTATGTATTCACCTGAGATACAGGGATATATAACCCCATCAATATATAGCTGAACAACTAATTTCGTCCTACCTTCATCGTAATTTAGTACCTTAGATATTTCTTGTAAAAATGTATTTCTCACCTCTATAGTCATTGACTCATACTCGACCCTATTCAATATATACGTATTGATATTCCCTGCACCTGCAGAGATTTCATTACGAATTAATAATTTTTTTATATATTTTGGATCATGTTTAGCGAATAAATTATCGATAATACTCGGAAGCTCTCTAATTTTGGAACAACACTCTCCCTCAATCACATATACATCTTGTAAAAGACCAGAATTATAATTTTTCTGTAGGAAGTACTTCGAATTTAGAAGCATAAATAAATCGAAATCTGGAGTTACATCAAGCGGCATCCCCAACTTATCAGCTAAGATATACTCGTATTTTGAGACGTAAAAAGGCTGAAAGAGCTTGTTCGTATCAACTAAAGAGCTAGATAGGAACTTTTCCAATGACTTTCCTGCATCCTTCGATTTATAGGCATTATAAATAATTGGGTGGTCATGGTCAGTATAATGTAGAACCTGACCTGTCCCCATCCCCAAGCTCTCTGCATACTCCTTTTCAAAATAAAAATTTTCATCCTTTTCATCAGTTGCAAGCAAAATGGCATCCTTATTTGACTTCAAAACAAATGGGGTTTCATTTGAACGTGTATTTTTTAGGTTAAAACTACAATATTGCTTATCATAGATTCCATCATTATCTGTTAGGAATATAAATGGGATATTCAAAATAGGGGGTGATTCCCCTAATTCATGAGTCATTTTGTCATTTTTCCTGACCTTCTCATGAATCCTTTCCCACTCTAGCCCATATTCTTCAAGGATCTTCGATGTATTATTCATAATTTCTAATAAATTTCAGATAACAATTTATGTACCATCTCTAATTCACCCCACGTAATCTCAAAAATTTCGTCAGGGAATAAGAATGTTCTTCCACATAATGTTTCCTGAGTAGTACCAAAACGAGTTTTCCCTCCATTTAATTTTAACGATACAGGAATTGTGTTTGTATCAAGTTCATTAAATTTATCTATCAACCTTACTATTTCACCTTTTTCTTTTTTATTAATACTATTCAATACCTCCACAACGATTTCTTCTGGATTCGTAACATCACCAAGCTTATAAATATCATCCTTCTCCCTGACGATCCCAACAACACAAGAAAGTAATTCTGATAATACATTCATACTTCTTGTCGTCGTCGAGAATAGCTGACATCCCATACTAGGAATTATTTTTAAGCAGTATTTCTCAGGTAGTAATTTATATTTTTGAAGTAATTCGACCACTTCGGCAAACTGATTCCTGAATTGAGACTCATTTGTATAGTAAGGTGTAGTTGCAGCCCCTGCATGATAAAAGGTTCGCTGGGCGCTATCCCTTTCAAACTCTATCGCACTAGGTAATAGATAATTACCAAATATACTTGAAAACATGGGATAAGAAACTTTCTCTAATTCTTCATCAGCCAAAATGTGCCTACTAATAGAATCGAGGCCCTTTCTTAGATTCAAAAGTAATTCTTCTACAGTACCTCGAAACAATCGTGCATTGTCCATTCCAAAAACAACAATATGGTTTGAATCGTGTTTTATTTCTTTTATCTTATGAATAATGTAATGCTGATTTTTGGTCATTGTAACCCACCTATCAAACAAGAGTAGGAATTCTGATGGATTCAGCTTATTAAGTATGGTTTCATTTAACAAAGAAATGCCCTTCAAACTATCGATTGAACGACTGCTTGGTTCATGAACACCTATCTGATTGCACACCTCGGAAATTTTCTGAAAATGGTAATGAAATATATTTTTGCCATGACATTTCGCACCTATACTCATATTTAGTATTGATTTATATTTCCGTGGAATAGAATCTAAATAGTCATAGACTAAATTATTTCTAAATTCTTCTACTGCTTTTCCCCCATGATCAAACCACCTTCGAATGACTCCCCCATCATCTAATACACACCATCCGAAATACTCATCATCTACCCCGTATAAAGTATGATCTATGCACGAAAATTTGGTATTTCTTGCTAAAGCCAGCCAGCCATAGTTATTTGAAGATATATTACCTATATGGCATGTTCGTATAACTGGACTTTTTAAACATCTAATAGATTCTAAAGTATACGAAATACTTTCATCCATTGTATTGGTAAGCATATAAGTCCCTAACTAATAGAGTCTATTATATCATGGATATATCTAGTAGATTCTATTACATAAAGGTAACATCCTAAACATACGGGGAGAACAAATGATAGAAAGAAAAACCCGCCAATTACGTTTAAATCTTTGATTTATTTCGTAATGGCGGGACCGAACGGACTCGAACCGCCAACCTCTCGCGTGACAGGCGAGTGCTCTAACCAATTGAGCTACGATCCCACACGGGTCTTAGACTTAGTTACGACTACTGTCACTTGCTTAGACTTTTATCATACTCCCCGATACTTACCGGGAAGAATGATAAACGGTAATGCTTCTTCGGGTCTAAGCTTGGATATTATAACGTATCATTACAAAATCACAAAGCATTTTAACCAATAATTTTCATAGCGTGTATAATTACTTGTTAAATCTCATTACGATTGTATGAAAAATATCATAAAAATAGTTCGTTTTGCCCGCCCTCTCTACGGAATAATAACAGGTATTTCACTATTAATTCTTGTATCATCCACACTTCAACTAATCTCACCCGTCATCTCTAAATTCATAATTGACGAAATATCACTGGCTATTACGGGAGAAGGTGGAAATATTGAGCAAATAACACTATTTATCACACTTAGTTTCTTTGTTAGTATCGTTGCAGCTTTACTCACTTCTATTACAAATAGACTTGGTGATCACTTATCTGGAGAACTACGGAAGTACCTAACTGACAGGTTTTATGAACATACACTTGCACTCCCACAAACATTTTTTGACTCACAAATTTCTGGAAAAATAGCAAACCAACTTGCTCGAGGTATAGAAAACATCAAAAATTTTTCGACATCGGCTACCAACTTTATCTTACCCACTTTTTTGCAAAGTATTCTAACGGTATCAATTCTGGCATACTACAATATTCCTATTGCACTTTTCATTGCCTCTCTATTCCCTATTTACTATTACCTCACTCGTTTATCAACGAAGCAGTGGGGAAAACATGAAGAGGCAAAAAATAAAATAGAAGATATTTACAGAGGGAGAATTCAAGAAGTTATCGCTAATATCAAACTAGTCAAAAGTTTTGGTACAGAGCCTTCTGAGTTCTCTACCGTGAGCCAAAATCTTTCGGATAGTAATACTATTTATGCAAAGCAAAGTCGAACATTCCATCTTATTGATTTCGCACGTAACTTTGGCCTACAACTTGTATTACTTGCGGTAAGTATCATTGTTTTCTACCAGACATTTCAAAGAAATATGTCCATTGGTGAATTAGTCCTCATTATTCAGTTAGTAAATCTTGCTCGACGTCCTTTATTTTCAATGTCTTTCGTTCTCACTCAAATCCAACAAGTTGAAAGTGGTTCAAAAGAATTTTTTGAAATAATGGATCTCAAAACAACTGAGCCACTTCAGTTTAATCATACTCCTAAGGTATTTCCTCACCCTACAATTACATTTAAAGATGTTACATTTAGTTATGAAAAAGAAGCCTCCGATGTATTAAAGAATGTCAATATAACTATTAAAGACGGAGAAAAAGTCGCACTTGTAGGACATAGTGGTGCGGGGAAATCTACTATTGTAAATTTGATTCTAAAGTTTTATAAACCTTCTGAGGGGACAATTACACTAAATGATACCCCCTACACAAAACTCAATCATATTGATATCAGACATAACATAGCTCTTGTACTACAAGATAATGAATTATTCTCATCGACCATTCGAGAAAATGTGGCATACGGAAAACCAGATGCAACGGATAAAGAGATATGGGAAGCTTTGAAAAAAGCAAATGCTTCAGAATTTGTAGAGCGATTCAAGAATAAGCTTGATACAGAAATTGGCGAGAGAGGTCTTAAACTTTCTGGTGGACAAAAACAGCGAATCCAAATTGCACGTGCTATCTTGAAAAACTCACAAATACTTATACTTGATGAAGCAACAAGTAGTCTCGATTCTAAATCTGAATTACTAGTTCAAGAAGCAATTGAGAACCTTATGCAAGATAAACTTGTTATTATCATTGCTCACAGATTCTCCACTATTCAAAATGTAGATAAAATAATCGTCCTAAATGATCGGAAAGTAGCTGATATTGGAACCCCACAAGAACTTGCACAACGTGAAGGGATTTACTCAGAGCTTTTGAAATACCAAGTAGAAGGCAATAAGAAGTTACTGAAGAAATTTGAGTTGTATTAGGCAACTGAATTTATCTGTTCAAGCATATAAGTTCTCACTTGGTCTTGTAATTTGGAGGTTTTTTCAAGAACTTTCTTAAACTCATTTTTTCGTGCAGCTTCAAATATGGGATCATAGTATTGTGCAATTTCTGTCGTGGGTGTCGATTTGTCGATTAGTTCAATGTAATTTATAACAAGTTCATATACCCCATTAATCAGATTCTTAGGTAAGAATAGTTCACTCTGGTAGATTGCTGCTATCAAATTGTCCACTAATTTAAATACTCTCTTTATTTTTATACGATCAACCTCTCCCTTCATGCTTTCTTCCTGAATACTTAGCATACTCGACTGTAATTCTCTAAAATTTTCATTTAGGCCTATCAGTGTAGTAGATTTCCGTTTATAAATTTCTAATTGAACAAATTGATTGTTTTCTGCTTTACTTTTAACAAAATGCCAAAAAATAAAGCCTATTAATCCTATAATCGATGCTGACATAGCATTAATTATTACTTCTGAAAAAATAAGAGACCAGTTCAAAGTGGAAAAACTTGTAACAATATACAATAGTACCCTGAGCTCTATGAGAAAAAATATCATACTAACTCTTTAATGGAAAGATAAATGTATTATAACACTCACAATTAGATTCCCGCCTTCGCGGGAATGACATAAATCAAGGACTAAATTAAGAAAATTTCAGATTGAAGTCCGGAGTCATAAAATGGAAAAGGGATTAAATACTGACGACTGTACCCTCGAATACTTCGACAGACAGAGAATATTTAATACCCGATTATATATTCGTAATGAGAAAGTTATTTTAGGGTGATTCCTGCCTACAGAGGAATGACAGAGCTAAGAATGCTGACGAGAGGATTTGAACCTCCACAGGATTTCTCCCACTAGCCCCTCAAGCTAGCGCGTCTACCGATTCCGCCACGTCAGCTTAAGTACACCCGAAGGGATTCGAACCCCCAACCTACGGTTCCGAAGACCGTTGCTCTATCCAGTTGAGCTACAGGTGCACAATTATATTGCATTTGTATTAAATTTTATCTCCCGCTTCACTAACGTTACGCGGGACTAATTCGACTTGCAAAATTATAACTAATTATGAGTCTCATTGAGCAGTTGAGCTATACGCCTTCACTAAAGTTACGGCGCACAGGCAGGTGCATACTTTAGCGGGTAATTATAGCAAAAATATCA
>JAGQLH010000005.1 GCA_020429465.1 Candidatus Dojkabacteria bacterium
GTCAATTTGTATCTTTCAATATTCCTTATAAAATTACGTGATTTACAACATATATTTGAACTATTATTCCAGCTTCTATTTTGGGTTACCCCAATTTTCTATGAATTAGGGACAGAGCCCGGACAAATTGGAGGAAGAGTAGGAAATATTATCAGTTACAACCCATTAGGAATGATGATTAGTATTGCACGTGAAGCTTTAATAAATGGAAATATAGCAATTCTTTCAATTGGAAATACGAATATACACAGTGGGTGGATACTGTTAGGTGTTTTTGTTGTAGCTTTTGTGCTTATTGTAACCGGTAGAGTGTATTTCTCGACTCATGTACGTAAAATAGCAGAGTACTTCTAAAATGAACCAAGAACATATTCATAAAAAAGTAAAGATTGCTCATATTTTGTATGGAATGATGATGGGGCTTCTTTCAATATTTGGAATTGTTTTTTTCTATACTACCTTTGGAGAAAATTTATTCTATACATTCTCATTTTTCGGAGTAATATACCTTGTATCTGCAATTTTTGATTTACTTGTTCCATTCGTAATCCCTTCTATAACCCCTAAATACGCAGGTATGCTTTCTATGGTACTTTATGCAATTAGTGCATTAGCGCTTTACGGATTTTCTATTTATATTGACTCAATTTTTATACTAGTTACGTATAGCGGTACTTACGCATTAGCTAGGGCGCTCTATCAAAATGTGTTTCAAAACTATCTAATGGAGACAGCACAGGTCAAAAATTTAGGCCATGATATAGGTGGGATGTTTGCATTTATTGCATTTTCAGGAGTTCTACTCCCATCCATGATAGGATATCTCTCGGACTTGTATGGTCCAATTAGTTTGGTAATACTTCTCCTTATTCTTAACATCATATGTATATTTATATATGCTTCTTTACCGCATATATCATATAAAACTAAATTGAGGTTAAAAGATATTAGAAGAGATCGAACGTATAGACAATTAGGCAAGACTGCCTTTTGGGCAGGTGTATATGGTCCTGTAGCCTGGATATGGAGTATTGCACTATTTATATACCTAGGTGAACGATTAGCGTTTCTGGGAGTTTTCATTGCAGCACTGAATCTAGTTGCAAGTATTGGAGTGAAGGTTTTAGGAAATAAAATGGATAAATCAAATAAAAAAGCATTATTTGGTAAGCTCAGAATAAGTAACTCAATCGAATTATTGCTCAAAGGAATTAGTTCTATACATATAGCATTTGCCGTGATAGCTGATTTGTATGGGCGTTTAAATGATCGACTCTACGGTGTAGTTTTTAATATATTCTTTTATAGTTGGGTTGATCATCATGAGCAGAAAACAATGTTAGATGAACGAATTACATTGGGACAAGCAGTTTTTAATCTTACTGTAGGTATGACATTTTTATTCTTTGGAATTATGAGTATAATTACCACCTTAACAAATTCCTTTATACTTTTGGGATTGGTATTTTTCTTAGGATTTTTACATTTCGCATTTAGTACATCTAAAAAACAATAATCATATGTCAAAAGCAATCTCTGTCTCAAATTTAGTAAAAGAATTTTCACGTGGGCATAAATCGCCGCAGAGTCTTAAAGAGTACTTTGTAAAACCCTTTTCAAAACAGGAAGAAGAGATGTTTAGAGCGGTTGATGATTTATCGTTTGAAGTAGAGCGAGGGGAATTTTTTGGAATAATTGGTAGAAATGGAAGTGGGAAAAGTACCCTTATGAAAATGCTGGCAGGGATTTTGGAACCTACTGAAGGAGAGGTTGAAATAAATGGGAAAATTATTCCATTTTTAGAACTTGGGGTAGGATTTAATCCTGACCTTACTGCTCGCGAAAATATCTACCTCAATGGAACAATACTTGGAATGTCCAGGGGCGAGATAGCATCTAAATTTGATGATATTCTTGATTTTGCTGAAGTTAGAGACTTTGTAGATACACAGGTAAAAAATTTTTCTTCAGGAATGTATGTCCGTTTAGCATTTGCAATTGCAATCCAAACAGAGGCAGACATATATCTAGTTGACGAGATTCTTTCTGTAGGAGATTTTAATTTTCAGCAGAAATGTTTTGCATTGTTTAAAGAATTAAAGAAGAAGGGTAAGACAATCGTCTTTGTAAGTCATGACCTTGGGTCGGTTCGAGAATTTTGTGATCGGGTCATGTATATAAAGTATGGGAAGTTAATAAATATTGGAAAGACGAGAGAAGTGGTAGAGGATTACGTGGTGAATGATAGAAAGGAAAAACGTAATACGAATATTGGTGGGGACTTATCGGTACAACTTTTGGATCTCGATAATAAACCGATCGAATCAATTCTAAGTGATTCACCTATTAAGGTACGGATCTCATACAAACTAAAACCTGAGGCATTAGGAGATGATCTTGTTGCTGGATTTTCGATTTGGAAGGATGAAGATCTATACGTTTTCGGTACAAACTCTGAAATAGAAAACGTTAAGATAAATTTTAAAGAAGAAGGGACGGTAGATTTTGTAATTAAAAACTACCCATTTCTTCATGGGCATTATGATTTCTCAGCGGCAATTCATAATATTGAAGGAGAAAATTATGTTTGGAAAGAAAAAGCTGCAAAGATAGCAGTTGTAAGAAATCATGTGCATGATGGACTTGTAAACATGGAAATCGAAATACCCCATTAGGATACATAGAATTACGCTAATTTTATATTATATAACTACCGATTCATTATGACTCACGAAGATGTCGACATCAAAAAAATAATGATGGAAATTTAAGGAGAGGTTGCGAAGAAAATGAAGAATCCTGAGTATGAAAAAGATATTCGTAGACTGGAAAAAATGTCTATCTCAAAAAATGTTGATGTGAATGTGTATGATTTATTCTCTCTTACATTTTTAGAAAAAAAGATGACAATACCTCGAAGTACACGAGGGGGGTTTGTTTCTAAGGTAATGAATATGTTTTTTGTGAAGCTTTACTATGTTGTATTTAAGATGTTTGAACCAGTACTTAATACTCAAGAACGATTTAATCGCTCAATTCTCCAGGAACTTGTTAAAGTTAAAGAAGAATTAGGGATAAAAAATACCGAGCAGTTTCCTTATGCAGATTTCCAAGAAAAATTTTGGCCACCAGAAGCTGAGGTCCGGAAGAATTTTGATAAGTTTAGTCAATTTATAGCAGGTAAAAAAAGGATTGTAGACCTCTGGTCGGGGAAAGGTGAATTTCTTCGATTTGCTAAAGAACAAGGAGTTAAGGAAATTTATGGATTTGAAGAAGATGGAAATTTACTTACCTATGCAGATACCGATGCATTTGAGATTGAACATAAAGATATTATAGATTCGCTTACTGACCATAACCTTAAGGAATTCGATGTTGTTACAATGCTGGATGTAGCAGAATACGTACCACTTAATTACTTAGTTACAGTAATTAGAGAGGTTAAACGTGTACTTAAAGAAGACGGATATTTTATTGTTCGTACCTATAATCCAGAAGTGGTAGAAAATATCACTCATAATTTTGATCCTAAATTTAATAAGTACCTACATAAAACGTTGTTGAGATTCCTCCTTGAATATTTTGGTTTTATAAATATCCAGGAGATTACCTTAGATGATGAACCAAATAAATATGCTATCTCTGCTCAAAAACCATAAGAAAATTCTTCAAATTCTTCCAAGCTTTGCTGAGCATGATGCAGTAAGTAATCAGGTAGTCAGCATGAATAAGGTCTTGGAAGCTAATGGATACAAAACTAAAATTTATAGTAATCATTTCCCCAAAAAATATAAGGGGGTAATAGGAGAACCAAAGTTTCTTAAAGAACGACAATTTGATTTGGCTATTTATCATCACTCAATAGGTGATCCTGTAGTCGATATTGTAAAACATCTTTCTATCCCTGTTCTTTTGTATTATCACAACATTACACCACCAGATTACTATGCTGTATATAATCAAAGAATCTACGAACTACTAAATCAAGGATTGAAGCAGTTAGATGATTTAACGGGGCACGTGGAAGTAGCAATTGCAGCGTCAGAGTTTAATTCACAGCAGCTTTCTGAATTTGGTTTTGATAACACAAAGGTTTTACCAATATTTTTCGAACCAAAACGATTGAATAAGATTACCGCTGATCATAAGACTGCGTCATTTTTAGATAATAATAATGTTACAAATATCCTTTTTGTAGGAAGGTTTTCCCCAAACAAAGTACATAAGGATATGATTAAGGCATTTTATCTCTATCGAAAATATTACAATTCAATGGCTCGACTTAACCTCGTGGGGAGTTACGTTGAAATGAATAGTTACTTAGCAGAAATTACCGAACTTATAGAAGCATTAGAGCTAGAAAGCTCGGTACACGTGCCTGGTCTTGTAACCGACGAAGAGTGGAAAGCATATTATGAGAATTCAGATGTATTCTTGTCGTTGAGTGAGCATGAAGGTTTTTTTGTTCCAGCACTAGAAGCAAATTATTTTGAACTTCCAATAATTGCCTATGATGCAGGAGCTGTTGCTTCAACCGCAGGGGGAAGCGCAGTATTGCTTGATAATAAAGAACCAGCGATAGTGGCAGAAACAATTCACAAGATGGTTTCAGATCAAAAACTTCGATCAGACTTAATTGAAAAGGGAAGGAATAATTATGTGCGATTTGATGCAGATCATCTTGGACCTAAACTTCTCGAAATCGTAAAACAATACGTGTAATGTCAACTATGAAAGAAAAAATTCTATTTGTGATCCCACGGTATGGGAAGACTATGCACGGTGGTGCAGAATGGCATTGCAGACAGATCGCAGAGCATGTCACTGAACAATATGATGTAGAGGTAGCTACCACGAAAGCAGTTGATTACACTACCTGGAGGAATGATTTTAAAGATGATACAGAAGAGCTCAATGGGGTTCTTATTCGCCGATTTAGAAATGATAGAGAACGTGCAAAAGATCATGCTCATACAGAAGCAAATCTTCGAGCAAATGTGCAAGATATTGGTCTTAATTTAAAGTGGATATTCGACCAAGGTCCACTTTCTACCGAATTGGTAGAGTTCCTTAAAAATAGTCATCAGAACTATAAAAAAATAGTAGTATTCCAATATCTCTATACGCTTAATTATATGGCTATCCGAGCACTTCCGGCTGAAAAACTTATATTTGTGCCGCTAGCTCATGATGAACCCCAAGTGCGGTATCCAATATTTCGTGAGTCATTTAGGAAACCTGCAAAAATAGTATACAACTCAGAAGTGGAGTACAATCTTGTTAAACAAGTACATCATGTTCAGGAAAAGGATGGAGTAGTCGCTGGGGTGGGAATCGAAGCTCCAAAACGAGAGAGTGTTGATGTGGAAGCATTTAAGAAAAAATTCGGTGTTAATAATTATTTGGTTTTCATCGGCCGTATAGATCCTGCAAAACGAGTAGATGTATTAATTCAAGATTTTAAACTGTATAAGAAAAACTACCCTTCAGATTTAAAGCTTGTGTTGGTTGGTAAACAGGTAAAGGAAATGAAAAAGCATCCGGATGTAGTTGAAACTGGATTTGTATCAGAAGAAGAAAAGTATGCTGCCCTAGCCGGGGCTTTAGCACTTGTAAATCCTTCCCCGTACGAAAGTCTTTCACTCATAGTTCTTGAATCATTCTTTATGCACAGACCCGTTATTGTGAATGCATATTGTGATGTTTTGAAATACCATTGTATAAAAAGTAACGGAGGACTGTGGTATGAGACTCATTTAGAATTTGATGAAGTAGTGAATTATATGCTTAAGAATCCTAGCGTTTCCGATAAGATGGGGGAAAATGGATATGTGTACGCACAAGAGCACTATAATTGGGATGTAGTTCTGGAGAAATGGTTTAAAGTGCTCGAATCATAGATGTGCATGGTATAATTCAAACACTTATTTTCATAATATTTCTGTAATAATGGGGCAAAAAAGTAAATCATCTTTACCAATGAGCAATACTCTTAAATTTGTACTTTCAGGTGCAGGCTTGGTACTTATCTTAGGACTTATTATTGGTGCTAATGCAGACCCAAGGAATCCACTTTATATTTTTGACAGAGGTTTAGAGTCTATTCAAGGGGTGATTCGCGTTACTCCAGCACAACAAGCTGAATTCCAATTAGATTTAGCTCGTGAACGTCTTGATGAGCTTCAGCATGTTAATAGTAATAGTACACGAGTAGAGCGAATTCTTAATGATTATGATCAAAACTTAGAGCAAACACGAGAAATTGTAAGCGATGTTTTGGATTCAGGTGACTATAATGCTGACCTATGGGCGTCACTTATTCAGCGTTTTATTGAAGTAGATATAGAAACATTGAGAAGGAAAATTGAAGTACAAGCAGATACGGCTAAAGCAAATGATTATGAGGATATTGGTTTGCGGGTTCGACAATCTCGTACAAGAACAAATCAACTTGTTGATGATTTATTTGAACTAGGAGTTACCTCAATTGATTCGAATGATGAATTTAATTCGTTTGCACGAAATAGACTTAGAGGAATGGTAAATATTATAAACACTTACCTAGACTACGGAGTTGAAGATGTTTCCCTTATAACTCCTCAAGCAACCGAAGAAGAGAAACAAAGAATGAATGAAATCATTAATGCAGCACAAGAAGAGTATTTTTATGTACGTGATAACATTGGTAGTGATTCAAATAAGGATATTTATGAATCTATTGTAAGGGCAGATACGCTTCTTAATGAAGACCTCACTAATATTCTTGTAGATATTTCTGAAAGAAACACGCTTTCAGATGAAGAAATAGAACAATTAATTGAAGAATAGTTCATTATCAATTGTTTCAACAACTTCTGAGTATGACCATGGACTGATAATAGCATTTGTAGTTGTTGGTAGGTCTTCCTCTAGATCTTCTTGGTTCTCATAATCAGTATCCACAATCTGATAAGGCAAAAATGTGTAACTTGCTAATCTATACTGATATTTAGTTTTATCCTTCCTATCAAAGTGTGGAGTGTTATAGAGTTCATGTTCTTCTGCGGGTACTAGGCCATATTCAATCGCTTCACCTTCGTCGTTTGGAGTATCAACATTAAGATCAAAAATCTGGCCAGACCCTCCATTATCTGTTGTGAGGGTTGCTATTCCATATTTATAACCAGGAATTCTACTTGTCGCATAAAATGAGTGAATATCTTCTGGCTCGGATGATGTAGAAACAATACCACTAGTATTAACCAAATTGGTTAATGCAGTAATTACATCATCTCTTGTGTCTCCTGATAACACCGTATAGGTGAATTCTTGTCCAGAAACTAAAACGGTATACTCATCAGTAGGTTCTATATCTCCAAATACGGATAAGAGGTTTTTTTTAGCAGTAGGAAAGAGTCCAACATCTTGTTCTAATCGTTCCCATTCAATAGATTTAGGAACTTTCCACTCAATTATGTAGCCATCAGCATACTCATTCTCACGTTTCCATCTTGTAAGTACTGCATCAGTTACAACTACAGGGGCTTCAAAGCTTTTATTATTTGAAGGCAGTGCGAAATTTCCATCCCAACCATCAACAGAAATATGTGGTAAGGAATCTGTAGTCTTTGGAATAAGTGCCCCAAGAGCAAATGTCCATTGCGTTATTTCAGCTCTTGTAGCATTAGCATCAGGGAGAAGTAATTCATTTTCATATGAAAAAGGAGAAAGAAATCCATCTGGTAAGTTGTACTCAGTAATTGCACAAATATAGGGAATAAATGGTGTACTTGAAATATCACTAAAATCAGTGCATCCTGCTACATCAGGAAGTACAGTTGAATCAAAGTAACGTGTAGCATTAACAATCATTTTAAGTGCTTCTCCTCGAGAAACTGGTTCTTCTGCTTTAAATAGTCCATCTGAATAACCATCAACTACGCCAGCATCTGCTAGTTGTTGAATATAAGTGAAAAATATATGATCCGTAGATATATCAGGGAATTGTGGTTGAGATGTTGATTCCGGGAGGGAGAATACGTTTACAATAATTTTCGAAAATTCTCCTCGAGTAATGGTATTTTCTGGTCGGAATAACCCATCTGTATATCCGTCTATATAGCCAAGCTTATAGAGCATTCCTATTTCATACTCAAATATATGATCTTGGATATCAGGGAAGGGGACTATTGACCGATAATCTGCATATGCGGGAGCTATGAGTGTAAAGAAAAAAAGAGGAAAAAAAAGAAATGTCGATAGGTGATTTTTAATGGTATTCATGTGTGTATTGTTTCATCCCTGCAGAAACAGGGATCTTCTTACTTAAAAACTATGAGACCCATGCCTTGGCAGGGGGGACATACTAGGTTCCACATCATTGTACCGTACCCAGTAGGCGTAAAAAAAGCCCCCCGGTTAAAACCGGGGGGCTTTACTGTCTGACTTACATCAGATCAAGTAATTAATTCAAAAGAATTAAACTTGGTCTTCAGTTGGTACAGATACAGTTGTGTATTCCCATGTTCCGAATACAGCATTTAGCATTAGAGTGTCGAGTTCTAGCTCTCCATCTTCTACTACTTCAGCCATATCGTCATAGGTATCACCTGTTGCAAATCCGTAAGGAACGAATTTGAATGCAGCGATTCGGTATTCGTACTGAGTACCTTCGTCGACATCAGTGTCAACGTAGTTTACAAGATCAGATGTGTTAGCTGCGTATACAGGAACTACTCCTTCTACAACGCCAACTCCAGCTGTTCCAGGTGCTACTGTTGCACTTGCAGTATCGTAAGCGATACCTCCACCAGAACTGAATGAGTAACTGAAGCTTACTCCAGGTACGTCACTAGTAATAGTGATTGCTCCTGCTACGTTAGAAACTGAGAATCCATCTGCACCGTTAAGTTCAGAAACAATAGCTGATGCTACAGTTGTTACATCGTCACCATTGTTTACATCGAATTCGTATTCGTTTCCAGCAAGTGTAAGTTTGATGTCATCAGAGTCTGATGAAGCACCAGTTGTTACAGTTACTGTTGTTGTAGCTTGAGTTGCTATAAGGCTCATTACACCTTCGCTAGCACCGTCAGGTGTTGACCAGTCAGATTCCATAACTTCTTCTTCTGAATCGTCAACTACTCGTCTTTGGATTACGTATCCATCAACTGATGAGTCGTCTACAAGTAGACTATCCCATTCTAGTTCTACACCTACAGTTGATTCATCATCTGAAGTGAATCCTTCTACAGCTTTAGGAGCCATAAATGGTCGAACAAAGTTGAATGGAAGGTCAGTTGCAGTATCAGCTGCATCTACGTCACCATCGTCGTCATGGTCACCCCATGCAACGTGGAATCCAGCGTCGTTATTTACACCTGCTTCATTTAGACCTTCGTCTGCTCGGATACCAACAAAGCTAGCATCGTCACCAGTTGTAAGATCTTCTTTTTCGATTGAAGCTGCAGCGTTTAGAGTAATTTTACTCATTGCACCACGAGAAAGATCCTCGTCAGGTTTGAATTCACCATCTGAGTATCCACCTACGATAGGTGCAAAGTCACCATCACCATGCTGTGCAAGTGCACAGATAGCTCCAGCGTGAACACTTCCAGAAATGTCTGGGAAGCAAGCTGTTCCAGCACCGTCTACTACGTCTTCATCGAAGTAAGTAGCAGCTCTGTGAACAATAGTCATTGCTTCTGCTCGAGTAATGTTGTCATCTGGTCGGTAAGTCATATCTGAGAAACCTACTGAGATTCCAGCATTCTTAAGAGACATAATGTAAGGGAAGAACACATTGTCTGCTCCTACATCAGAGAACTCATCTCCCATTGCGTTGAATGGAACTTGGAATGCATTGAAAGCAAATTTAGCGAACTGACCACGAGTTACATCGTCACCAGGTCGGAATGTGTTATCTGAGAAACCATCTACTACTGAAAGTAGGTAGAGGTAAGAAATCCACATTTCAAAAGTATCACCATCAATGTCTGTAAGGTTATCTGCAGCTGTTCCTACATCTGAGTCAGCTGAACCAGTGATTCCACTAGATTCATCACCAGCTTGGTTAACTGTAGATACTTCTACATCATATTCAGTGTCTGTATCTGTAGCAAAGAATAGTACTGAGTGGTGTGTAGTGTCTGCTGTTGTTCCATTGTCTAGATCAACACGGTAAGCTACTACTCCATCCATATTCTCTGGTCCGTTGAATTCAACTCGACCACGAGTTCCTCGTGCTACTACTCGAAGGTTCTGTACTTCATCAGTATCAGCTTCCATCAAGTCTCCTCCGTATTCGAGGTTAACTCGAGCGTAGTACTGATCATCTGAATCTTTGAAGTACATGTATACTTCATCGAGGTATGATGTAATCTGCTCTGTTTCTCCCATGTGTACTCCTCCTGATGTTACATCAGTTGTAAGAAGAGAACCATTAACAAGACCACTAGCAGTTACATTAGCTGTAGTATCTGCATTTGCAGTATCTACACCACCTGCACGAGCATCATCGAATAGATTATCTACTCCAGATTCAAAATTTTCTGGATCTACATCATCCTCATCCTCAGTAGTTGATCCTAGGTAAAGATCAAGGTTTGCACCATTTACTTCGTAAAGGTATGTAGTGTATTCATCGTTGGTTGCGTTGTATCGAACGAAACCAAATTCTTCGTAGTCACCATCAAGTGATGATCCTACTTCAAGTACGAGTTGCTCGTAAGCATTTGTAAAACTCGTATCATCTTCATCATCTCCGTAGATATAAAGAGTTCCAAGATCGTATGCAGTGTGTCCATCTCGAACGTACCAGTCTACATACACATCTTCTAGATCAGAACCAGTGTCAACTAGGTTGAACCGCATTCCGTTAGAAGGAACTTCTTCAATCACAGAGGTGTTAACTGCAGCTAGCGCAGGTGATGCTGCACCAAGTACAGTTGATCCAGCAACTGCAAAAGCAGCAGCTTTCTGTATAAACTTTGAAAAGTTCATATTAGTACTGTGACTAAAATAAAATATATCCACCTTGAAAAATAGGTATGTAAATTACAAGGCAGACAAAATAGGGTTTGGTAGATACAAAATATCTACCAAAAATAAAAGAGCGTACATTCAAAAAATCATGAATGTACACTTCGGCAAGCTAAAAGACATAGTTTACTGCCTTGCCGAACCTGCCATTTACCAAACGGTACATGGCAAGAATCGACAGAGCAGGCTAATCTTTGCTCGCCGGTCAGATTTATTTAAAAATCAGGTAATCAAAATCTTCAAATTCTATTTCAAAGTATTCAGTTTTCAAAGAACATAAAAAAAGCCTTTCTACTACATATAACGAGACAATCGGGTAAAAGTGTCGTTAAAATCTGCAAAAAAGCGACGCAAAAGTACGTCAAACACACAATACAAAAACTACGCATTCTTTGCAACATGCAGTATTACATTATATCAAAAATAGCATGAAAAGACACGTTAGATAGGTATATCGAGGTTTTGAGTATAAGATTACACAGAGAGGATACTTTTCGCGTATTTTGCTACAATCAGTACGTTATGTTTGTTTATTTCATCTTTTGGTGGGATGGAAAAATAAAGTAATCATTATATTTAGTGGATTAGTAATAAAGTATGGTTCAAATAATAAAAAAACACTGGTACATGCCTGTTTTCACGCTCGTATATATAATTTTGGGACTTATATTTACGTGGCCTCTTGTAACAGAATTTTCAACGAAAGTTCCAAACAATATGTTCATAGAAGCAGAGCATACCTATGTATGGGGAGATCATATCCAGGTATATGCTGGATTTAGAGAACATAAGAATATGATCGCAAATTTGGCAAAAAATAAGCCAAGTTTACAGAAAGAGTTCTGCTATGGAGAGGTAGATTCAGAGTGTACGCTTACAACGCTAGAATCTATAAGTAAAATAGTATTTTCGCCATACTGGTTGCATACGATGTTCAATGTATTCTTTGACGATAATTATGTCTATAATCTCGTCATTCTTGCTTCGTTTCCTCTTACTGGAATTGCCGGATTATTTTTTGTTCAACAAATTATAAAAAAGCATGCGCAATCTCTTTCTCGCAATTTTCAATTGGTCATCTCATTTATTGCATCATTATTTGTAGTACTTGCCCCGATTAGAATACATCATATTTTGGTTGGACATAGAAATGGATGGCTTTTGGCCGGATTCTTATTACAACTTTTCGTTGTAGAAAAGATTATAGATACTAAAAAATACAATTGGGCGTGGCAGGTAGTATGTGTCTTACTTATTGTATATTTTGCTTACACAGAAAGATTTTATATGCTGTACGGGTTAATTTATTCAGCTGCTCGAGTTGGGTGGTATGTAGTTAGTCATAAGAATAATTACAAAAAAGCAGTAGATTTTTTTATCGAAGGTTTAAAGAAGAGTATTTGGGTAGGTGTAGCTGGGATTGCTGCATACATAATAAATAATGGGGGGATTCTGAATAGTATAGGTAATTCCGATATTAGTAATGGAAGACCACTCGATCTAATTACGTTTTATTCACCAAAACTCTGGTATATATTTCAACGAGTAACGCTAGAACATGAGCATGTAATCTACTTTGGAGTAGGACCGATTATTTTATTGATGTGTGGGATTCTTGTCATAAAATTTCTACGAAACTGGAAGGAAACTAATAAAAATTTTGTATATGAACTGGTGTTTTTTTTAGGGATGTCAGTTTTATTTTTACTTATTTCTTTTGGGACATCGACTCCAGTATATGAATTTTTCTATACATACGTACCTACATTTGATTTGAGCAGAACTCCTATTCGGGCAATGTTTCTTGTTATACCTCTCGTTTCAGTACTAACGGGGCTTTTATGTGCCTATGTAGTACAAAAGATACAAGAAAAAGAAGGATCAGTAGTTTTGCAGGGGGGAATTTTAGCAGTAATGGCAATTGCAATTTCATGGTCTTTATACTCATTTGAACCAATAAGTCTTATTGGTCTACCACAAGCATATGAAGTTCAGGAGGGAGAAAAGATTGTATTTGTACCAGTAACTGAGCCTGGGCACTTCTTTGGTTCACTGTATGAATTTAGTCTCTCAACAGGTAATGCCACAAGCGTGAATGGGTATAATCCATTTATAACAAAAGAAATGGAAGAATTCTATAAAACCTTTGGAAATGATTTGAATAAACGTGCACAGCAGGGAGAAGATATTGAGAATACTTTTTTATTTAAACGTCTTGAACAAGAGTATGGGGTAACTGATGTCATTCTTATGCATGAATATATTTCAGATCCTCATTTGACATACTAATTTACCATGAATGTACTTATACTAAATTATGAATATCCACCTGTTGGAGGAGGAGGAGGGGTTGCTACAAAATCGCTCGCTGAAGAAATGGTGCGACGCGGACATTCCGTGAGTGTACTTACAACTCATATGCATGGTCTTGCGTGGCACGAAGAATCTGAAGGGGTGAAGATATATAGGGTTCCTGTTTTATTTAGAAGATCACAGCAAACAGCAAGTCTAGCTTCTCTCTTTACCTGGCCATTTACTAGTATTCCTATTGGATTGATTTTATGTCTCCGTTTTAAATTTGACATAATTAACACACAATTCTTTTCCCCTACTGGACCTACCGGATATATACTCTCAAAGTTAACAGGTATTCCCAATTGTATCTATGGACATGGTGCTGATATCTATGATCCTGCTCGAATTAATAAAACACCAAGTGGACGTGGGCTACTATCCCGTTTACTCCTGAGGAGTTTAAGAATACAGGTAAAAGGTGCAGAAGGAATTGCGGTACAAAGTAATGATACGAAAATGAGACTTGAAGCATTATTAGATGGTGCTATTCCAAAAATTACTGTAATTCCACTACCATTTCAAAAACCTGAGGATAATTTCGAAAAAGAACAAATTCATAAGTCACATGAAACATTTAATCTCATATCTCTGGGAAGAATTGTAAAAAGAAAGGGATATGAATATTTGTTACGTGCACTTCAAAAATTACCAGAAGATATAACACTAACAATTGTGGGGGATGGACCAGAGAAATCAAAATTAGAAGGTATAACAAAAGAACTTGAGATTATGGGTAGGGTAAGGTTCACTGGCTATGTTTCTGAAAAAGAAAAATATAAATTATTAAAATCTTCGGATTGTTATGTACTCAGTTCCCTCCATGAGGGGATGGGCATAGTAGTACAAGAGGCAATGTTTGTAGGACTTCCTATAGTAGCAACAAATAATGGAGGACAAAATGATTTACTTGAAGATACTTGGAATGCACTTCTTGTTCCTCCAAAATCAGTAGAGAAATTAGCCGAAGCAATCATGAATGTATATAATGATACTAATCTTCAAATTGAGATGTCGAAAAGAAATCGTGAAGCAATTCGTGAGTACTTTGTCGATGAAGTTGTTAACCAGTATGAACATTACTTTTTACGTTGTATAAAATGAACGGCTCTGAATTTAAAAATCTTCAGAAATCACATTACAAGGATATGATTAATACAGAGGATATTGATCTGAGGCGTCATACACGAAACCATATTCGAAAAATCGAGGCTATGAACACGTTTATGAATATTCAAGAGGGGGATAGTGTTCTTGAAGTCGGTGTAGGTACGGGGATTCAAGCGAAGTATCTGGTAGATCACAATGACGTAAAGTTTGATTTTACAGGGACCGATCTGTCTGAGGATATGTTACAAGTTACCCGTAAGAAATTTACTGGGATGGAGGATAGAATTACACTAGAGGCAATGGATGCGGAAAATATGACCTATGATGATGATTCTTTTGATCATGTATTTGTTGGAAGTACTATTCATCATCTTGAAAACCCACGAAGAGGCGTAGAAGAGATGGTTCGAGTTTTGAAACCTGGCGGTACATTTTGCATGATGGAACCTAATTATATCCACCCAAAGAATATGCATTTTAGCCATAAATATGAAGCAGAAAAGAATATGAAATTTATGCGTAAGAAATATATTCGTTCGTGGCTTGATCCGCTACCAATTAAATACTCAATTCAGAATTTTGTATATGCTCCAAACGGGCCAAAATTTTTAGTTCCGTTTTACACAATTGGTGAGGCAGTAGTTAAACATCTTCCTTTACTCAATTCAATGTCGATTATGCTTCTTGTGACTGGCATAAAGCAACCTAAAAATACGTAATTATGACTAAAACAGAAGAAAAAAAACAAAAAGTACTCGTATGTGGTTCATATCATGCAAACAATTTAGGTGATATGGCAATCCTAGATACACTCTTGAAGCAGCTGGGTACCGAAAAGTACGATATAACAGTCCTGTCTAAAAATCCAAGTAAAGTCATACATGTCCTGCAATTGCGTGAATATATTTCTTTTATAAAATCAACAAAAATCTTTAGTATTCTTAAGGCTATCATTAAAACAGATAAAGTTATGATAGGTGGTGGAGGACTTTTTTTCGATTATTCTTTCTTTGACACTATTTTCTTGATTGGAAAGAGTCAGCTTATGGTGTGGGTAATAATAACAATTTGGGCTGGTCTTTGGAGAAAAGAGGTTGAATGGATTGGACTGGGTATTGGGCCATTAACAAAATTTGGGAAGATATTAGTCAAATTTGCTTCGTTTTTTGTAAATAAGGTAATTGTTCGAGATATAGCCTCTCATAGTATTCTAAAAGAGGAGCTTGGTATAAGAAAAACCCAAAAAGCAAGTGACATTGTATATCTTAGGAAAAGCCCAGAACAAGTACAAACACTACACAAGATGAAAGCGACGAAGCCGGGTGAGCGTAAGCTTCTCCTAACATTTAAGCAAGGACAATTACCATTCGAGACCTATGCTTCAGTTGTAGATCAAATTAAAAATGATTTTCCAGACTATACGCTAACGTATTTTTCAACTAATCCAAAACGGGATAATGAACTTCATATTAAGTTAGCAAAGGAAACAAATTCATTATTTATTGATACAAGTTCTTTTACAATTGAGCAATTCTATGGATTATTTACGTTTGCAGATATAGTTATTTCTATGAGAATGCATGCACTTTTGATCGGGTATCAAGAAGGTGTTTTAGGAATAGGAATTTCAAGCGAGGCAAGTGAATACGCAGGTCCAGATGATACAAATAAAGTGATATCTCTCCAAAAGGAACTCTACGGTAATGACCTATTTATACGAAGATTACGGTACAAAAAAGTAAAAGAGTTACTTTACACAATTACAGGAGACGCAGAAACTACACGGGTAGAGAGCGAGGAGAACTACGAAAAACAATACTCCCTTGCAGGAAACAGTTATTCTTTTTAAGTATTCTCAGATACTTCTTGAATAGTGTAAGGCTTTGATTTTCCAGCTAAGAATGTAACACGTGATAAATTGTCTGCTACAACACCACTTAAGAATAATTGCAAACCAGTAATAATCAATAGTGTTGATAGTATAGGAAATATACTTTGACTGAGTGAAAGTATCCCAATCCAACGGAGTAGTAATTGTACGAGTAAAGATAGAATCCCCAAACTGAATATAAATAAACCTCCTACCCCAAAAAGATGAAGGGGTCTATCTGAGTATTTTCTCCAGATAAAAACATTTAGTAAATCAGCAAAACCTTGAAATCCTTTGGATAATGTATAGTGTGATTTTCCAAATTTCCGCGGGAAGTGCTCAACTTCGAGTTCGGTAATAGAAAATCCTTGCCATTTGAGGATTGCTACGAGAAAACGATGCATTTCTCCGTATAGGTCAATATCCTCAAGTGCTTCTCGTTTAAATGCTTTAATAGCACTACCAGGGTCATGGATTCCTTCGTCAATAAGACGCTTTCTGATAAAAGTAAATATCCCACGAAGTATATTCTTAAATGGAGCTAATATATCAATAGTCTCAGTTTCTTTTCTTTTTTTACGCCATCCACAGACTACATCGTACCCCTCATCTAATTTTTTTATAAATCGTGGTATTTCCTCTGGTGCAACTTGCAGATCTCCATCTAGGTAAACAATGTAGTCTCCTTTAGCAGCTTTAAATCCAGCATCCATCGCAAGACTTTGAGCCTTCCTCATGTAGGGCTTCCACCGTAGTATTATGATTTTTGCATGTTGAAGTGATTTCAAGACAGTACGAGAATTATCAGTAGAAGCATTTTCTACATAAATAACTTCGAATGGCATCTTGAGTTGATTGCACGTTGCAAGGATACGCTCATGAAGTTCGGGTATATTCTTTTCTTCGTTTCTGATAGGGACAGTTACAGATAGTTTTGGTTGTGCCATCTGGGTTTGATTGTAAATAAATACGATAACTCAGAACTTTTATAGCTCTATGTTGTCGAATACAAATAATACATCAGATTCACTGACAACATCACCATGAAGCGCCCCAAGAATTATATAGATTGTATCATCGTTTGCAACATATCTGGTAATTAATTCTACGGGTTCTCCATCTTCGAGTAATTGATTAAAACGAAGTATAAGCTGGAATGTTGCATCGTCAATGAGTTGTTTTTCAATCGTAAGCTCTGATTCAGTGAATTCTCCAACAAGAAGGGTATCAGTATAGGTTGTTTGTTCTGCAATAATTGAAATAAGATCTGTACTTGAAGGACTTGATTTCAAAGTAATGAGTTGCTCCTCTAATGTCATACGCATTGCATCTATCTGGCTCTGTGTGAGTGTTTCACTTGGTTCAAGGGATTCGATTGATGGTAGATAAATATTTTCAACCATGTTAGTCAATGTTTCAAGAAATGTCTGATATTCTACACTTGTAACGAAAATGAAGCCTTCATCTGTGGGATGAGCAAGTGTAAGGTGATTTTCAGTCTGGACAAGTGGCGCTATTGAATTGAATGTACTATCAAGATCATCCTGGTTCCCAATTGAGCTATCACTTGTGAGAGTCCATCCAGGGTGGAAGACGCTATAGAGATCGTTATTAAAGTAATTTCCCGTTAGCATTGGTTCGAATTTATCTTGGCAGAAAAATTCAGAGCAAGAAATATTCTGTATATCAGCGTACTTTGTGCTGTTAGCAAGTACCTTTGCTACTTGTCCTCGGGTAAGATTTGTATCTGGTTCGAAATTTCCAGAAGAGTAACCACCAATTATTTTAGTAAGGGAATCATTATTTTCAGTAGCAGCAAAAACTGCATATATGAAAGGAGAAAAACTATGGTTCTGAGGTATATCAGGGAATTTAATATTGGTAGTAACTTCGTCAAAAAGATCTGCATCACTATATTGAGCAGCATTAAGAATAAATTTCATTGCTGCTCCACGTGTAATTGATTCATCTGGTCGGTACGTTCCATCAGGATATCCTTGTATGATCTCGGCGTCTTTAAGAGTCATAATAAACTCATAAAAAGTGTGATCTGCTGGAACGTCAGGAAAAGCTTCTCCAGAAGTATTTATTGGAATGCCAAAACTATTAACAATAAGTTTTGCAAAGGCTCCACGTGTAATATCTTCATCTGGGGAGTAATTAGGATTTGGGCTAATGACTTCTTGCATAAGAAGATATTCTACATAGGGGCAAAACACATTATCTGGTTTTACGTCACCAAATGCATAGTTACATGTTGTATCAATCTCTTCTGCATGAGGAAATTGGTAGACAGAAAAAAATAATGCTCCAATAGTAGAGAGGAGGATAAAAATACTAAAAGCTTTAACTTTAGTTGTCATTAGAATGTAGTATGAAATAATTACTCATCATTATGCCAGAAATTATCATCTTCGAGAAATTGTTGGATTCTAGTGTCATCACTAAAATGTATATTGTACACTCTTTTAAAATCCTCTTTATTTATAGTAACAGGAACTTCATTATGCAAATCATGCATAATTTTTAAAAGGAGTAAAGTATATGTCTTCGCATGCATTCGAGCTTGGGATACTACTGTTGATTCCCCTGTTCTTACCTCATCTGGGGGCATTGGTTTACCCGGTAACTCAGGTCCTAGTAGCTCTGAATAGCTATAACCTTCTTCTAACATCTGCACATATTTATGGGCAAAAACATGAATTACTTCTACAAAAGAATTCAGTGGATCCCAATTATTTGATGCATCAGGCTGTGGCATTTGGGTGATAGCTTCTTGGCCCCAATATTTGAATGAAGCTGCCAGTTCCAAAATATTTGTAAGCAAGGATTTTCCTTGTTCATCTGAATGATCGATATCTAACTTTTTCATGTAACGTTCGAATGGCTTCATACCCCCCACTGTAACGGTATAATCAATTTTAAGGAAATTTTTTACGCGTTGTAGAATTTTTCTGTTTGTAAAAAGTACTACATCATTTGCTAATTGCTCAAGTGTAGGACTCTTACCGTTCTGCTTGTGTTTTTTAAATTGAAATTGTAAAGCTGTTGTGTCATCTTCTAAACCTTTCGCCTGACGTGCTTTAAGCATAGAATTGAGGTCGTGATTTCGGGCTGCTTCAGCAATAGTATCTGCAGAAAAAACAAGAGGATTACTATGAAGACCATCTGTCGAGAGAAAAAGTTGGTCTCCATCATCTAACTCTCCATAATGAAATGTAATAGTATCTTTCTTAAGAGAGAAATCCCTACTTCCCATTCCTAGTGCATAAAAAAGATTCGATTTTAGCTTTAATTGTTCTGGGTGATCTTGGGCATATGTAAGCTCCCCACTGAGGGTTTTATCATGGCCTAAATACCAAAATTGATTATGATCTTCTGTTTCCAAGAAAATTGAATTGGGAGTTATTCGGTACTCACGAGAATCTCCAATATTAAATGTAAAGTACTGCCCAGAAGGTAAAACGAAAGACGTAACAAGTGTGCAATAACCTGAGCGGTTCACTTGAGTTACATGAAAGTTAAATATACTATTTTTGATTTTATCGCGAATTGATACGGAATCTTCCGAGTTGAGCTCTTTACCAGAATTAATTTTTTCCTGAATTTCGGGTGGTAGATTTTGAATCACTTCCTGGATAGCTGTGTTAATTCCTTTCACTCCGCGTTCAGCAGCAGCTGCGCCGTCTGCACTTCCTCCTGATCCGTCACATAAGGTAAGAAGTGTCCCAAGCTGAAACTTCCCATTACTTGAAGTAAGCGAGTCTATTTTATATCGATCTTGATTATTCTGTTTATGCTCTTTGAGTGGACCCTGAATGGTTGCTGCTTGCACGTAACCGTTAGGAACTGTATAAGTTTCAGTAGTTGGATCAATAAGGATCGGATCTTTTGGTTCACCACCAGACATAATTTTTCCTTATTAAATATACAAAATATCATCCCAATCATGACGATACATCGGTTCTTTAAGTCGTTTCTGGTCTAATGCATGTCCAATTATTCCGATTGATCTTCCTAATACGAATATAGCATTTAATGCGCCTAGTGATACTATTTCTTTAATTTCATCAGTTGTAAAGTTAGCTTCTGCCAAAATATCCAGGAATGCAGCACCAATTGCCCCATCAACATTAAGGATAAGGTTATTCTTTTTCTTAATAGTTTCTGTTTCTACCTCAAGTGCTTTGGAAAAATAATGCGAATTTTTAATATTCGTTGCTATAAAATCTTTCAGAATTTCAACACGTTTATCAGGATTTTGCACAGTTTTAATTCTATGCCCAATTCCCATGATTAATTTTCCAGCTTGCTTGTGCTCAGCAATTACATCTTTTCCTGAAAGGTCTCGTTCTACTGCATCCAAACACCATAGTGCAGTACCATCTATAGCACCTCCGTGACGAGGTCCAATAGTTGTAAGACCAGCAATTAGTGACATGATTACATTATTTCCCGCTCTCGATGAAACTATTGCATTATGAGCAGTTCCAACGGCAGGGCCATGATCTGCTGACAATTTTATACCAAGTTCAATAAATTGCTCTCCTACTTCTGGTAGTTTTCCTTTAAACCATAGTGCGTTAATTACCCTACCAATCGACTTATCTGCATATTCACTGATAGGAATTTTATTGTATGTTGGCTCTTCACCTCGGTCATCTGATATTGAAGAAACTATACTTGCTGATTTTCTTACAATATTTTCTTTTAGAGCAGCTGAGAAATCAGTTGGAACTTGATTATAATTTCCATCCTCTGGAGCTTTGTAGTGTTTATCTGTGAGTACCTCTTTCTCAAAAACCTCTTTTATCAAATCACCGAATGTATCGAAGCTCTTTGGTACATGTACTCCAGCTTTTTTTAGCGCAGCATTCTTAAAACTTGCTGACTCATTCTCAACACCAGATTTAGCTCCTGCATGGCCAAATTGAACCTCTGTTTTCATATGATCAGCAATGGTTCCAGTAACCCACATTACAATAGGTTTCTTAATTTTTTTTGATGTAACTGCTTCAGCAATCTCAAGCTCGGCAGTTCCCCCAACTTCACCAAGTGCAACAATCATTTTAACTTCTCGATCATTTTCAAATCTCATAATATTTTCAAAGAGAGTAGAGCCTGGAAATCTATCTCCCCCGATAGCAATTCCTTCATACGTTCCATCTGTGTTTTGAGCAACTATATTATAGATTTCGCTCGACATACCACCAGAGATCGTAACAACACCAACAGAGCCAGGTCTATATAATTTCGCAGCAATAATATTATCGAGTGATCCAGCAGTATTCCCAATTCGAAAAGCACCAGGTTTGATTCCTCCTACAGTGGCAGGTCCAATTAATAAAACATCTTTTTCTTTTGCAATCCTAATAAGCTCACGTGTTTTATTTTCGCTAATTCCCTCTGCCATGATATGAATAGTCTTAATCGATGGACAATACTCAAGCGCATTTTTTGAGACTGCATAGGCACTTCGTTCAGAAGCAAAATTGACTAAAACATCTGACTCTGGAAATGCAGTACTTGCTTCTTCTAAGCTTTTAAATACAGGGATTATAATTTCTTCTGTTCCAAAAAATGCGCGATGAAATCCAGAATTGGTAGGGTTAACTATAGCTGAAATACTTGGTGTATCTCGTTTGCATAGATAATCAAAATCTAACATCCTTTGTATCGGCTTGGGATGTTGATTGTAAAAAATTGCAGTAGTAGTTTTACTAAAAAGACTCATGATTATTATTTATACTTCATTGAAAATTGAAATAAGCATCTGGAGTCGAGGCAATATAAATGGATCATCTAACCCATGGGATTTAAATACTTCGGAATTATCTAATCCAGTTGTGACAGCAAAAAAATGTATATCAGCATCTCGAGCAGCAATATAGTCTCTTGGGCTATCTCCTACATATACAATCTGATCTTTCTCAATTCCCTGTGATTCATATCGTTCAATAATTGGATCAAAAACAGCCGGATCAGGTTTATAGACAGTAGTGTCATCAGTTGTCTGAATAACATCAAATAATTCAAGAGGTAGTCCTGTTTGATGAGAAAAATAAGTAACTATTGAGCTAGTCGCAGAAGTTAGAATCCCAAGATGAAATTTTTTGTGGAGGACATTGAGAGTTTCAAGTGTATCATCGAATAGCTTCATATCTTTTCCAACTGTCTTTCTTGCAATGAGTATCGCATTCAGAACTACATCCATGTCCACATCGGGACCAAACAATCCTCTGATTATTTCAGCCTGCGTTGCTCCCCATAGTGATTTAAGTTGTTCTTCAGTGATATTTGTATCGCTGGAAAGTTCCTGTTCAACATATTTATAGATTTCAAATGCACTATGGAATGAATTAATCAGAGTTAAATCGTAATCAAAAATAATTGCTTTAATATTGCTAGGTGTAAATGTACTCATAATTATTTCTTCAGAACATTTTTAACAATTCGAGTCATGTGCATTTCTGGACCATTGACATCTATTGGTATTCCCATAGCTTCTACAGCTTTTTTGATTTCAGCTAAACCTTCCTTGTGGCGAGGTCCTCCACGCCGAACATGAATTGGAATATTTTGTTGAATAAACTCATCTTTGAATTGTTGAATTGCTTTTATTACTCCTTTGAATGTTGCTGCAATATCAGTAAAGTTTGCAATTCCCCCACCAATAATAAGCACTTTATTGCTAGCAGAGCTTGCAAACATAGTTTTAAATAATTCTGTACAGTATGCAGCAGTCTCATCGGTTGATGGATTTCCACTATATTCACCATAATTTCCTAATTCATCTACAAAACCAAGATCTGCCACTGTATCAGCAAAGATAACACTTGCCCCACCTCCTGCAACTAATAACCAAATTCTACCGTCTGGATTTAAAATTTTTAACTTGAGGGATGCTCCAGTTTTAGCATCAAGTCGATCAATTGCAATTTCTGATTCTGATTCACTTGATCCAAAAGGTGAAGGAAAGGGGATAGGTATATTATCTACAATCCATGAAGCCTCTTGTTCATATTCTGCAGTTGAGTCAAGTCGTGCAACCAAATCAAGCGGTATTACACCACGTTCTGATATAGCAAATGGGTTAATTTCCAAATAAGCAAAATCAAGTTTAATAAATAGTTCATAGATCGTAATCACAAATGTACGAATATCTATAGACTCATCGGCAAGTTCTTTTTCCAGTACTAATTTATATTCATCAGTGTAAGAGAAAGGGACTTCAATCATTTTTACTTGTTCCCAATTCTCCTCAATATCCATACCACCGGCATCTGAAAAATAGACTGTGTTACTTGTTCGGCTCGTTTTGATAGCGAGATAGTATTCGTCTGTATGTTCAACATATGGTTCTACAATAAAATGTGTAAGGATCCCTTCTACACCTTCGTCATTTTCATTTTTTTTAATAATTGTCTTTGCATTCATATGTTTATCAATCCATGTGAGTGCGTCTTTCTTATCTTTTGCTTTATAAATTAATCCATTTTTACCACGCTTCCCAAAAAGCTGATCAGATTTCACAATAAGAGGACCATCTGGAATTTCTCCCAATGTTTCATGTTCTGAAACTAGTGCGCCAGAAAAATGCCATGTAGTACTTCCGGTTGGTAGATTCTGAGAAATAAGTTGTTTTGCGTGATATTCACGGATTGATTTTTGTGCCATAGTTTATAGCGGATCAAGTAATTGTTTTCACTAAGCTTCACATAGTTACGAGTTATGTTCGAACGCGTCTAAGATAAGGTTTTTGACTTTTTCAAAGGTAGATTGTGGGAGGAGTCCATATTCATCAGAATTATGATCACGCTCGTGTGTTGTCATTGCAAATAAGTCAGATTGTCGTTTTCTAAATTCAGTATTCAACTCGGAAGCGATACAAATTCCTTCCCGCAGATAGTAATAATTCATTCCTCTCCAGTCTTCAATTTGATTAACATGCTCTGCTGCATTCTGAGGATCTTCTATGCGATAAAAAGGGGATTCAACCATGTATTTTTTTAAATCACTTTCGTTAATGCTATCAAGAAATTGTTCAATTTTACCTTGAATAAACTTACGTTTTTCTGGAAATAAGCGGATGAAGTTCACGTATTGCACATACACTACACCAGCTCTATCGTTATGGCCAAGCATCCGTATGTCGTAGAAAGGTCCTTCGATTTCAGGTAATTCCTGTGAATAGTGTCCTTTGTAAAAGACTTTTGGAGGAATAAAATCTACATAGCAAAACTGATTCTCATGAGATTTATACACAAAGTTTCGTACCGATGTATCTATACCTGCTTTTAGGTATTCCTCTGTAGTTGAAGTGAGTAGAGGCTTATAAATATCGGTTAGAAGTTTATCGATATAAAATTCAAAGTTTGAATCATCAACGACATCAACAAAATCTAATCCTTCAAAATGCTCTTTGATAAGAAGGTTGTGAGTACCTTCTTCATCTTGTATTATCTCAATTTTAATTAATTCAGGGATTGGGACCCCCATACTTTCTAAAGCACTCCTTTGAAGTCGAATACGTTGTTCTAAATCTTGTACAATTGATAAAGAAAGTGGCAAGGTAATTTTTTTCTGCACGAATTTCTTTCCTTGTTCTTCAATGATTTCAAGAGAAGAGTAATATCCAGTGAAATTTGAATGTTGGTATGACATAAGTACTAGTGTTTATAGGAATTTTTCAAGTTCGGTTCCATCCCATTCTTTCAACATCTCTTTTATCTTCCCGATTTCATCCTTGTGGCATACCAGCACCGCATCTGGTGTATTCACAACAACAAAACCATCCAATCCGATTGTGGTAACCACCTGGTTTTTTACATAATTGTAAACGAGACTATCAGTTGTTTCGAATGGGTATACAAGCCCTTTTAAAACATTGTCTTTATCGTCATCTTGTAGAAATTGTTTAAGTGCATAAAGAGTACCTGGATCGCTCCACTTAAAATCTGTTTTAAGAACCACAGACTGCTCTTTTTCTAAACCTTCTAAGACAACATTATCAAAATGAGTTGCCTCGATCTCAGGATAGATGGCATTGAGTACGGAAAACTCTTTATCAGTATCAAGTGCTTTCTCAATTTCTTCCAATTGCAAATACATTTTAGGGTTTTGTTTTGCGTATTGTTCCAATACGAATTTTGGAGTAGTTACAAAATACCCCGTATTCCAGACAAAAGATTCTGATCCAAACCATTTTTTAGCATTTTCAACAGATGGGCGAT
>JAGQLH010000060.1 GCA_020429465.1 Candidatus Dojkabacteria bacterium
TCACCCCACCCATGGTCGTCTGATTCGAAATTATTTTCCTCACTTTCTTCTAGTGTTTCGATTTTGTTATCTTTTCTCCAGTCAGCTGAAGGATAGTAAAACATGTGCCATCGGATTAAATTACTGATTCTATCTATTTCTGCATTACTGAAGCGTAGTCTTTTTAATATCTTTTTACTAACTTCAGCACCTTTCACATCGTGGCCATAAAAGTGCACATTTCCATCGGAGTCGGTCGTTTTTGTATATGCTTTTCCGATGTCATGAAGTAAAGCGGCGACTTTTATATTGTCTTCTGCTAAGTCCATGGTTTTAAGAGAATGTTCAAAAACATCTTGGTCATGCCATTCTGGTTGATTGATTCCTTTAGTTTTAATAAGTTCAGGTATAACAAAATCGAGAAGATTTAATTCATCAAGTAGTCTGATCCCAGTTGAGGGATTTTTGGAATGCATTAGTATCTTTAAAAATTCATCACGTATACGTTCCATCGAAATCATTTCTGCAATATTTTTTGAAACTTTAATCGCTTCTTTTGTGTCTTCTGCTATGGTGAAGTTTAGCTCAGATGCAAATCTGCACGCCCTAAAAGCCCTAAGGCCATCTTCTTTGAACCTTTCATAAGGATCTCCTACTGTTCTGATAACTTTATTTAATAAGTCATCTATGCCGTTATGGTGATCATCTAGGTCATTAACCTCAATGAATTTATCGCTGTCAGTTAGTACAGTGTTTAGGTCTAGGGCAAGTGCATTTATTGTGAAGTCTCTGCGAGAAAGGTCTGATTCAATAGTTTTTGAAAATTCAACTGATGTTGGCCAACGACCACCAAAGTAGTCTTCATCTTTTCTAAATGTTGTGACATCAACATCATATCTTTCTCCGTATTCATCCTCAGCAACAACAATAATGTTTCCAAATTTAGAACCTGTGGTAATTGATTTTGGGAATAGGGATGTAACTTCCTCTGGTAAAGCGTTTGTTGCAATATCAAAATCCTTTGTATTCTTTTCTAATAATAAATCTCTAACAGCTCCACCTACGAGATATGCAGAATAACCGCTGTCGATAAGCGTTTTTGCTGTACTCTTAACGTATGTTGGTATTCTATTAGTAGGAAAACCGATTCCCATAAATACTAGCGTGAAACATTTTCTATTCAAAGTATACTTGAAATTTATACTTACGGGAAGCCTTTTTTTGTATTCTTGTTGAGTGAGTTGGGATATAATTGCCTACATAAATTTACTTCCAAATATAATTACTATGAATTTATCAATAGGAATAGTTGGTTTACCAAATGTAGGTAAATCGACACTTTTTAATGCATTAACAAACTCAACTGTTGAAGCACAAAATTATCCTTTTTGTACTATAGAACCCAATAAAGGAATTGTGCCGATTAAAGATTCTCGTTTAGATAAATTGGCGGAAATTGAGAAATCTAAAAGAAAAGTAAACGCTGTAGTCGAGTTTGTTGATATAGCGGGTCTTGTAAAAGGGGCAGCTACAGGTGCTGGTCTAGGTAATCAATTCCTATCACACATTCGAGAAGTTGCTGCAATAGCTCATGTAGTAAGAGACTTTGAGGATGATAATATTATCCACGTGGATGGAAAGATCGATCCCACTAGTGATATTGAGACGATAGAGTTGGAGCTTATTCTAAAGGATATCGAAACGTTACAAAAAAGAATGGCAACTATTCAGGCAAAAGCTCGGTCCGATAAGAAGGCTATGCAGGAGTATGAGTGGATGGATGGTTTATTAAAACATTTGGAAAGTGGGCAGCGTGCATTCGATTATGATTCCGAAGGAATATCTGAGGAGGTGATAATTGCTCGGAAATCAATGTGTTTATTAACAGATAAACCCCAACTATACATTATTAACAAAAGGATTGAGAATGAGAATGATACGAAAAGCTCTCTGACGACAAAGCCTAATATAGCAATGGATATTAAGTTAGAGTATGAACTAAGTCAGTTAGATGATGAAGAAAAAAAAGAGTACTTAAGTGAATTTAATTTAGAATACACAGGACTTGAACGTTTAACGAGGGCATGCTTTGAATTACTTGGTTTATGTAACTTCTTTACTGCCGGTGAGCAAGAATCCCGTTCATGGACTATACAGCTTGACACGAAGGCACAAGGTGCAGCAGGGGCCATTCATACTGATTTTGCAAAGAATTTCATCGCAGCAGATGTAGTCTCATATGAAAGTTTTGTAGAATTTAATGGTTGGAATGGGGCTCGTGAACATGGAAAGGTGCGGCTTGAAGGTAAGGATTATGTAGTTAAAGACGGGGATATTATAATTTTTAAACATAACTAGGTTTAAAATTTAAAATTCCTAATGATTTTTTAAACGTAATATGATATGATCAACATGTTTCGAATTTTATGTATATGTCTATGAAATATGAATTAATGGTAATTCTAAAGCCATTACTACCGGAAGATGTAAAGTCCAAACTAATTACCGATGTGGAAGATCTTGTAAAAGGTCTTGGCGGAAAAGTTGGTGCATCTGATGTGTGGGGTAAGCGACATCTAGCATACCCAATTAATAGCCATGAAGAAGGGTATTATATTGTATATAACATTGAACTTCCAGGCGATAAGGCACAAGAGTTCGATAGAAAGTTGAAGCTTACTGATGGAGTACTTCGTTCGCTGCGTGTCAAAGAGGAAGAACTTTAGAAGTTACATTTCTATCAGAATAGTATACTGAATTTTATTTTTTATATGACGTAGGTATGTCTACAGCAAGATCTCTCAATAGAGTTTCAATCATTGGAAACCTTACAAGACCTCCAGTTCTAAGGAAGACTGGTAATGGTGCTGTGGTTGGTACATTTGGAGTTGCTACAAATGCTACTTGGAAAGATTCAGATGGTAATCTTCAGGAGCGTGCAGAATTTCATAATATTGTTGCATGGAACAAACTAGCGGAAATTTGTGCTCAAATCTTAAATACTGGAATGCTTGTATATCTTGATGGTGAATTAAGAACACGTGCATGGAATGATGAAAATAATAAAAAACATTTCAGAACAGAAATTAAGATTAATGATATGAAGCTTCTTGACGCTAAAGATAAAAAAGGAACTGGAATGGATGTTGCTTTTGAGGCTGGTGAAAATGAATCTGATGACTATGGTGATATGGATGGTGAAGATTCGTCGACAGGAAGTAATGCTTCAGATGATGACGATGTAGTAGATGAAGAAACTCAGAAAGAAGCAGATGACCTTTTTTAAATTTAAGTATTAATTAAGTTACGAGAAAAATGGCTAAAAAGAGAAAGACAAAGAGAAAATTTCCACCTCAAAATTTAACTTGTCCTTTTGGGAAGAAACCTGAAAAGATCGATTATAAAGATGTACATACTCTTAAGAAGTATATTACAACTCGAGGTAGAATATTGCCAAGTTCACGAACTGGCGTTTCTCCACGATGTCAACGTAAGTTAGCTCTTTCAATTAAACGAGCGCGTTATATGGCGTTATTACCATATAATCAAATAATTTAAGATACTTAAATGGTATCTTTGATAAAATTGTTTTTTTTTAAAAGATCCTCATACATGAGGATCTTTTTGCTATTATAGAGAGTTGTATTTTATTGATTTAAGTCATGGATTTTAACCAAAAACATTCAGTTGAGGAAGTGAAAAAAGGAAATTCTTATTCCAATATTTTACTCGTTGCAATAATAATATGTATTATTTTTTCCGGAGGTTTTATATTTGGTAGTATTTCTGCAAAAATACAAGTAAAGAAGCAATTTGATACTACAATCCAAGGGCCTAATCTTTCAGAGGTAGGTATTTTTCCGATTTATCAACAGGTATGGAATACTATACAAAACGAATATCTCTTTCAAGAGCTTGATTATAATGACCTGGTGTATGGGAGTATACAAGGGCTTGTGAGTTCTTTAGGAGATAATTATAGTGCATTCTTAACTCCAACGCAGAATGAAGCCCATCAAAATAGTAATGCAAGTAAATACCAGGGAATTGGGGTAATTCTCAGGTATGATGAAGTTTCCGGTTATACGTTTGTTGAAACACCGCTTCCAGGCTACCCAGCAACAAATGCAGGTATTAGAGCTGGTGATTTTATCGTTGAGGTTGATGGAAAGGATATGCAGGATTTAAGATCTGCTGAAGTAGCGCAACATATTCTAGGGGAAGCTAATACTGATGTGACAATAAAATTTTTTAGGAAAGATGAGAATGACTTTTTTGATAGGACAATTACTCGTGCATTCATAGATTTGGATAATATTGAGTATGCATTTCTTGATAATGGAATTGTCCACATAGAGATACATCAGTTTACAGAAAGCAGTGTCGCCGAATTCAAGCAATCATGGAACGAAATTGTAGATGAAATTGTTACTAATAGTCCACGTGGAATTATTCTAGATTTAAGAAACAATCCTGGAGGATATGTATCTGCAGCTACTTATGTGATTGAGGAATTTCTATCCCAAGGTACTATTGTCCTAAGAGAGGAGACAAGAGATGGTGAAGCACTTGAGGTCACAACTCTAAGAAACGGTAGGCTAGGGGGCACACCTTTAATTGTATTGGTAAATGGGGGGAGTGCATCCGCATCAGAAATAGTTGCTGGGGCTTTGCAAGATCATCAAAGAGCCGACTTAGTAGGAACACAAACAGTAGGGAAAGGAGTAGAGCAGAAAATAATCGAGCTTCCAGATGGGTCAGCGCTCCACTTAGTATTTAAACGGTGGCTAACTCCAAATGGACATTTCGTCACAAATGAAGATCCATTGCAGCCAGATTTTCAGGTAGAGGTAACTGAAGAAGACATTATAAATGAGCAGGATCCACAATTAGAGAAGGCATTAGAACTACTTAGTTCTATGTAGGGTGAGGAAACGTATTCTTCCCGTTAGGTCAGGTAAGAATTTGTAGTGAAAATTATAATTCTTCGAATATTCGTTTAGTAATTCTCTGAGTGAGTTTTCTGACTCTTCATAAATCTCGAGAATAAACGCAGAATTATTTTTTGTATATGGCCAAACCTCTTCTACTATTCTTTTAATTAGACTATTACCATCTTTTCCTCCATCTAATGCAATTTCTGGTTCATGTTGAACCAATGAGGGGAGATCTTTAAGTCTGCTACTAGGAATGTATGGAGGATTTGAAACTATCAAATCATATCTTTGTTTGCTAAGTAGGCCATTTTCTTCTTTATTAAAGGGTGTGTAGATGTCGGCATGAATAAAATTGAAGGGTGTATTTGATTGATCATTTATCAAGTGGTTTAGATTTTTCTTTGCAATGTGTAGGGCATTCTCTGAAATATCGGTAGCTATAAAAGTAATTTCTCGATTTTCTGAATAATGTTTACTTACAAGTTGACTAGCAATACTAATAGAAATACATCCAGTTCCTGTCCCAATTTCAAGTATCGATATGTTCTTCTTTGAAGGAGGATAGGAATTTATTTCAGTGAGTGCTAGATCGACTAATAATTCTGTCTCCGGACGAGGAATTAATGTGTCTGGAGAAACGTAAAATTTATCATTATAAAAGTATCTGTACCCAATAATATAATCTATTGGATACCCTAATAATCTCTTCTTGACTAATTCTAGTGCTTTATTTTCTACCGCAGTAGGGATTTCCTTTGAAGAGAGTAGTACTAACTCTTCTTTAGTACAATTCAAAACATAACAAAGAAGTAATTTTACTTCTAAGTCCGGAGATTCAGAAACTTCTCTTAGCTTTAAATAAAGAGATTCTTCTAGTTTGTCTACAGTAGTCATGGATGTGGATTATTGTGCACTTAGTATTTTGCTTGTTGTAGCTAGCACCTCTTCTAAGTTACCGTCAAGTATGCCTGCTAGATCATACCAAGACTCTTTTATTCTATGATCAGTTACTCTACTTTGGGGGAAATTATAAGTTCGAATTTTTGCTGATCTATCACCAGATTTGATTGATGATTGTCGAGCATCTGAAAGCTCTTTTTGTCTTTTCTCTTCTTCAATTTCATAAAGTTTACTCTTAAGGATACTTAAGGCACGGGCTTTATTTTTGTGTTGTGATTTTTCATCCTGACATGTAACTACGATTCCTGTTGGTGCATGGGTGATTCTAACAGCTGAGTCTGTAGTATTAACACTCTGTCCTCCAGGTCCACTTGATCTGTATACATCTATTTTCAAATCCTCGTCTTTTACTTCAATATCAATATCATCGACTTCTGGAAGTACAACTACTGATACAGCTGATGTATGTATCCGACCAGAGCTTTCGGTAGAAGGGACTCTTTGAACACGATGAACTCCATTCTCATATTTTAACTTTCCATACGCTCCATTTCCTGAAAGTATGAATATGATTTCTTTATAGCCACCATTTCCTGTTTTATTGGTACTTATTTGTTCCATTTTCAATCCGTGTGATTCTGCGTACCGGAGATACATTCGGTAGAGGTCACCTGCAAATAATGCAGCTTCTTCCCCACCTGTGCCCGCACGGATTTCCACAATTGCATTTCTTACATCATTTGGGTCAGATTCTGCAAGTAGTTCATGAAGGGAATCTGTTGCTTCTGTGAGTGATTCTTCGAGTAACTGCAGTTCTTCTTGGGCTAGTTCAAGCATATCCTTATCTGAACTATTTTCTATGATAGTCTTTGCCTCTTCAAGTTCCTGTTTGACAGTATTATATACTTTAATACCTTCAATAATGGGCATGAGTTGGGCAATTCGTGAAGAAATTTTTTGGAAGTCGCCTTGATTATGAAGTGAATCGGGATTTGAAAGCTTTGTGTTAAGCTCGGTATATTCTTCGGTTAAATTTTTTAGTTCTTTTTCGTCAATCATTTATGAATAGAAATCCCTCCGGGAGGGGAGGGATTGAAATTTACAAAAAGAGATCTTTTAGTTTGTTGCTTTTTTAAGCATATCTCTCAACGTTAAAGCTTTCTTAGCTTCAATTTTTTCAACTTTTCCTTTCTTCCGTCGAACTTGTTTTGATTTCTTAAGTTCAGATTTGTTAGAAGAAGCTTTTGATCGTTTCTCAAAACTATCGATTCTGTTCTCTATATCAAGTACACGTACTTTCCCAGTATAGAAGGGATGCGATGCGCTTGAAATTTCTACCGTTGTATCATCAATAGTTGAACCGATTTTAAATGTTGTTCCTGAGCTAGCATCGGTAAATGTCGTCACTCTGAAGTTTGGGTGAATTCCTTTTTTCATAATATCAATTGTATACTAAATGAATAGAACCCTAAGATTATACAATAAATTGCATGCCTTTGTTAACCGCTTTATGCATTTTCCGGCTAATTTTAATCGAGTATGCAGTAAGAGCCGAATTAAGACCGAAGGTAAATATTGTCTGAAAAATAGAGTTCTGATAATTATAAGAGCTATGTAATGATGAAGAATAAATTACTACTTGTCTTGAAGTAGAAAAATTAACAATTGTACAAGAGTAGGGGGAATAGACGTATTTTAGTAAACATTGAGTAGAGAGGAGGGGAGTCTCAGTAGAAATACTATAAGGTTTATTTTGTGGATAACTTTTTTTTATATTTAAAAGAAGTGCAATGAACTTATTAAGTAGATGTAATAATTCAGATCAAATGTGAAGTTTACGTATAAATGTATGGAAATAACACTAAAAAATATATTTATTTTCTAGTCCTAACCCATTTAATAGAGATAGCGAAAAATAACAATCTGTGTTACGATTAGTTACTGCGTATAATCATCCTTATGCGTAATAAACCAGAGTAGAATGAGGGGGGACCTTTGTTTTCCTACTTTTTTACATATTCATCTAATTACATGATTTGCAGCTATTTATTTTTAATTGTTTTTTAAATTTTCTAATTTCTTCATTTACTTATATAATTTAAATACAAATTTATAGCTATATTTGACGATTCAAGATTCGCATGCTTATACCTCTCCCCCGGAAAGAAGAGTTTCTTCTTAATCTGGTAAACAA
>JAGQLH010000061.1 GCA_020429465.1 Candidatus Dojkabacteria bacterium
CCGTCCATCCTCTGAACAATACCAGTTTCAATTTCACCAACACGATTGATAAATCGTTGAATTTGAGCATTCTTCTCAGCCTCTCGCAATTTCTGCAAAATTACTTGTTTCGCTGACTGTGCAGCAACTCTTCCGAAATCTCCTTCCGGGGTTATATCAACTTCAACATGATCTCCTACTCGCAGTTTTGGTTCAAGTTCTTGAGCTTCTTTTAGACTTATCTGTGTAGCAGCGTCGGTAACTTTTTCAACTACTTTTTTATCTGCATATACTGCAATTGATCCATCATCTGAATCAATTTCAACGTTTAACCTAGATCCTTCATCCTCTTCTTCTTGATAGTCTCTTCTAAAACCAGCTAAAATCGCCTGCTTAATACTTTCGAGAATATCATCTACTTCAATTCCTCTCTCTGCAGCAATTTGATTTACTGCCACGAGGAAGTCGGTCTGCAATGCCATAATAAATTTATAAAAATTAAGTTACTATACGTATCACTAGCTTAAGAAACAAAAAGGAGGACCATGTCCACCTTTATACAATCATCTCTTTTGCTCTTTCAGGTAAATTATACCAAATTACATAAAATTCCTACAATAGTAGTTTTACCTTAGATTTTCTATTTCTTTTATGAGTCTTTTCCTCATATGTGGATTTTCAGCTGCATGACCGCCTAACGGGATAATTACTAATTTCATTTCTGGCCATACTTTATGTAGATCAAATGCATTTTTTACTGGGCACACCATATCAAATCTTCCATGAATCAGAGTCGTCGGGATTGATCTTATTTTATCAATAGCACTTTTTTCCAGTAACTCCCCATCTTTCATAAACGACTTATGTTTGACATAGTGCAAGAATAGTTTTGCCATAAGAATATCTAACTCAGTCACCTCATCTGGGAAATCTATCTCTGGATTCTTATCTGATACATCAGAAATCCCTGCTTCCCAACACCAGAAATGCTTCACTATATTTTGATCAGGAAGTTCTTTCTCAAGTATTTCCTCTTTATAGAAATCAATATTATTCTTACTATATTCATTTGGAATAGGTGCTTCGAATACCTCCCAAAATTCTGGGAAAATAGATGCAGCTCCGGATTCATACAACCAGTTTATTTCTTCTTCCCGAAAGAAAAATACTCCTCTTAGGATCATAGCTCGTACTTTCGCTGGGTATGTTTGTGCATAACGGAGTAATACTGTAGTAGCCCAACTTCCACCAAATAAATTCCAAGCTTCTATAGCAAGGTGCTGACGAATTTTTTCTATATCACGAACTATATCGTCGATTGTATTTTCTCGAAGTTCACCAAACGGAGTACTTTTACCACATCCCCTCTGATCAAACATGATTAGACGATGCTTTTCACTGTCAAAAAATTGTGTATGCTTGGGTTTCATTTCTCCTCCTGGCCCTCCATGAGTATACAAAATCGGGATACCATCCGGGTTTCCCCATTCTTGAATATAAATGGTATGTATATCAGAAACGGTAAGTGAGAATGAATTATACGGTTTTTTATACACAACGTTCATAAGATTGTTTATGATTTTTTCTTATCTAGCCTCTCAACTTTTAAAACTTTTACACCAAGGTATACAACCAGAGCAATGACAACAAAATCTATAAGTATGGAAGCGAAATTACCTACAAGTATTTCTGCGGATCCAAGCTTTAGCACAACCTCTGTTAATCCTCCTAATCCAAGTACCAAACCTAATAAAGGATTGATAATATCTTCAACAAGTGAACCTACAAGACCAGATACCGCATCTCCTAAGATAAAACCGACAGCCAAACCAACTACTCCTTGCTCTCGAATAAATTCTATAAATCCTTTCATATGAAAATGATTGTAAAAAATAATATATTATTGACTGATGGTATTATCAACATCAAAAGTAAATGTATCAGTAAGCCCTTCTACATTCACTATGTACTCACCAGCTGGGAGATCGACTACATCTAGTGGAATTGATCGTTGAAAACTAATTGGATCATCATTGCATTCTCGCCCTTCAATTATCCTATCGTCTAAACTAACTATAAACTCATTTCCTATTTTTTCTACTTCATATTTGTCAGCTGAATGACAACTGCTTTCCAACTGACCTCGTACAAGAATAGTTACCTGAATCGGAAATGACTCCATAAGAAAAATCTCAAAACTTTCTACTTGAGCAGGTTTAGAAATATATGCTACATCGTCTCCGTAGAATTTTAAGCTTTCCGATTTAATATCTTCCTGTTGCTCTCCCTGATCTTCAATCACAACTTGGTCTTCATTTTGAGGAATTTCAGCGCCTGATTCAGTTTCCACGACCTGCTCATCACCCACCTTATTAGTATCTGAATCCCTTCGACTGACAACGAACACAATACCCAGAACTGAAATTAACAATAAAATGCCTGCTATTTGTATTATTTTTTTATTCATGTGAATTACGGTAAGAATTTCTTCATTATAATCAGGATTAAGAAGGAAGTTAAGTGAAGACCTATAACTCGTAAACTATTTCCTGTCGAGATTCCAAATCAATTTCAAATACGTTATTATTCTTTGCAGATTTTCCTTTTTCGCAATAAGTTTCATACGATTCTCCGGTCAAAATTGATCTGATAGATTTACTCGCCCCTTCATGCGTAACAATAAGATTTGTTTTTTGATTAAGTACTAATTTGGGAAGTTCTTTTGCAACACGAAGATATATATCATAAAACGATTCCCCACCCCCAGGCATGGGCTCGAACATAAAACGCGCAATACTTTCACGCCTTGCTGTAAAAAATTCAGTAAGATCTTTAGTCAACTTCCCTGCAAAATCACCTACATCACCTTCCTTTATGCTGTCTGCTAGAATTATTGGTACATCAGGATTAATTGCTGCCTGAATTATCTTTGCGGTTTGTTGTGTTCTTCCAAGCGGACTTGCAAAAATCTGGTCGATATTTTTATCTTTGAGAAATACTCCTGCATTTTCTGCTTGCTGTCTCCCCACTTCAGTCAGAGATGAGTCTAGCCAGCCTTGCATTCTACCTTCTACATTCCATTCAGTCTGACCATGCCGAACAACATATATCTTTCCCTTAAGTGGTACTTTTTTGTATTCGGCATATAATTTTAATATATCCATAGATTACAACTCTATAACAAGTGATTCCAAATACTCTTCTGTTCCATTCTGTAGTTTATAATTACCATCCCAGATACATATGTTATAGCCTTTTGGGAATTCGAGTGCATTTTCTTCTCTAAAAGAAATTGATCTAACATCTTTTGGGAGTTCGAGTGACATACACCAATCATTCTTTCCACTTTCTTGCGAGAATTTATCCCCCCAGATTTCGACACTGTTTTCGTAATCTATAACTTCACTATCAATCCCTAATTCTTTCAGCACTGAGAAATTTTTAAGAACATAACGCAATGCTGTACCTTTACTCACTGATTCGATACCTATATTTATTGCAAATTCACCTCCTTTGTATGCATGAACGGGCAAATCATGTTCCTTGAAAAGAAAATTTAACTTATCAATAATTGGCACCCGTAAATCTGCCCCTTCTTGTAGCAGAGACTTTACTGCGGGAGATAATAAATCCTTTTCTTCAGATGTAAGAGAAAAACTGTTTACTAACTCCAAAGTGATTTGAGGTCCACGATCATCAAACATAATTGCATGTGGATCATGATTTGTAATTTCTTTAAAATCATTTACTGGCATAGTTTTATGACAATCTAAATTGAATTCTTCAATTACATCCTGCACATACATTTTCCATACTTTATCCTCTTTGTCTGTAACAGACTCGTTATACAAACTATAATATGGTACATCTTTTCTCTTCCCCTGCTTATCATATCCCCACATTTCTATAGCATTACAATGGGCAACAGCTAAACGCCAACGCAACGACTTATCAATTCGGTTTACAACCCTATCTTCAATACTTTCTAATCCTCCACCAGAAACCAACATTATAGAAATATTCAAACGCAATAATTTATTCATCAAATCAATAATACGTACACTAGCCGGCATATAAACACCAGCAATAGTTTCATCAACATCAGATACAATAAGCTTTACTGACTTGTTTGGCTGTATCAAGGATATGAGTTAAGAACTAGATTGAGATCGCTTTGAAAACTCGTGAATTTCATTCCAAATTGCTTCAATAAATTCCTCATCGAGAACTTCTGTACGCTCACCAAGTCGCTTGATTCGCTTTAAGACTTGTTCCCATCTATCCTCCTGTACAATATCAATACCGTGCCTTTTCTTGTATTTGCCGATTCTTTTTACAGTAAGCATACGTTTTGCCAATAACTTAACGATAGTCGCATCTATTACATCTATTTTTTGTCGATATTTTTCAAGTTTGTTGTGGGTCATTGTGTACTACATAAATAATTGCATTCCTGCGAAGGCAGAAATCTCTATTATATTTCCTAAACATTTACTATTTTAACTTACAAATATCCCTCTTCCAGCCTGCTGCGGCAAGGCTCACAGTGATGACATAAGAAGTTTAAACTATACCTGTCGACAGCTGTTCTACACGGATTTCCTTATTTATATCTGTCACCATTCGCTTTCCAGAGTCCAACTCTCTGAACGAACTAATTTCATTAATCATATCACGTAATTCAGAGATTGTAATGTGTTGTTCTGTATCAGTTTGTGATGTCCCAGATTCGATTAATACTCCATCATATAGATATTCATCCTCTCGAATCTTCATCTTTAAAGCATCAATAGTAGCTTCAACAATATCTTCACGCATTTTCGGCCCATATGAATGGCTAGGATCAAAATATAATTTAGCACCTGAATGCTGTTTTGCACGCTTTGCTAATTGATGAACAACTGCGTTTCGGAAGTCACCCTTCTCTGGGACATCGACTCCTCTATGAATAAGAATCACATCTTTTGTATATTCACCAGCATATTTGGCTAATCCAACCCACGTTTTTTCCATAGGAGATACACTACCATAATCTTTTCGCTCTACTATATCTAATGACTCACCTATCCACTTACCATTCTTAATGCCTACCACCCAGTTATTATTTGCAGCAAACTGGGCAGTCTGCATCACTTGCCAACCTAGCTGGTTAACGGATGGATTCCACGGCATTAGTGCGCCATTTAATTTTCCATTGTATGAAGGCAACTGTACCGATGGGACCATAATTTCTGTCGCAATTAGCATTCCTGTCTTTGCATGTATCTTTTCAGCTAATTCAACACTTGGTGGTATTACAAAATCATTTGAGCTTCCGCCACTATTGAGTACGGCAATATTTTTCATAAATGCTTCATAGTCCATCCCCATTCCATTTCCAGAAATATCAATAAATGTCCGAGATTTTAAACCTACTATACGGGTACCAGCAATTGCTGGTTTACCTTTTACTGATAATTCCGCTATTTGATGAACTTCGGAAATGTTTTGTTCATCAATTGAACATGGTCCTGCAATAATTCTCACTGGTGAATTTTTCATTGTAACGAGTAGTAATAATAAAGTTAAGTTGCCATTGCAATTATTTCTTGAAGAACAACACTTCGAGAAACGGCTGACTTTTTAAAGGTAAATATTTCTTCTTTAGTTGGAATCGCTGTCCCATTTCCAATCTTTGTACACTGGAGTCCAGCTACAACATTAGCAAAATGAGTAGATTCATGAAGATCCCAATTATTCATAACACCATAACCAAATGCACCCCTAAAGATGTCTCCTGCTCCAAGTGCATCCACACACGTAATATCTACAGGAGGGATAAGCTGAATTCTTTTTCCATCATAAAGTAATGCACCTTTTTCGCCCGCAGTAATAATTACTGGCTTCCCAGCTATTTTATACAAATATTTTAAGTTGCCATGGAAATCTTCATGTCTTCTCAATTTCGAAAGACTTTCCACTGGAACGATCGGATAATCAGCATGCTTAAACATTTTTAATGTTTTTGCTGATACTTCTGTTGAAGGATCTATTACTACTTTTGTATCTGGTCTCTTATGTTTCATAATGAAATCGAATGCTTCAATTTCATGTCTATCAAAAATAACAAGATCAGCTTTTTTCAATAATCTTTTTGAAACTGATACTATTGGTGTATGTGTTTGGTAATCACGAATAATAGTTCGCGAGCCGTTTACTTCATTAACTAAAACGGTATTTGATTTTGTTGATCGTTGTTTATGTGCAATAAGCCTAATATTGTCTTTCTGGAGTTTTCGCTTTAATTTGTATCCTGCGTCGTCATCTCCTATTGAGGTAACTAGATCGCATTCAGCACCTAATCGAGAAAGAAGAATTAATGCGGCAGGTACCGGCCCCCCAATAGAATACTCTACTTTCTGGGGTTGAGCTTTAGCCCCCTCTTCGGGATATGATTGGAGAATACATGACTTATCTAAAACTATTTCTCCAACTCCTAGAACCTTCATTGGTCTTGTCTAATAAATAAAAAAAATCCCGCTTTGCGGGATTGTAATTGCTTAGTTGAGTTTGTAAATTCCTATGCAAAAACGCCCGCTTTTAGCGAGTTAAAAAAGTAGAAATACCAGTTTTTGCAGTGAGAATTTTTATTCATAACTTCAGTAGTATAGCAGAATGAATTCCGAAGTCAAGATTTTTTATGGAGAACAAACAAGAACAATGTTATCTGTAATATAGTCTTCTAAATCATCTATCAATGTTGTGAGATTTTCATCAGTAACTGCTTCTTGATTTATAAACCCAGCTTTTATAACAACATTAGTATCAGCTCCCCAGCAATCAGTAAACGCATACGCAAACTGTGAAGAATATGCAATCCTATATTCTTCCTCATTGATTTCTAATGTAGCACTAAGGGAATCTAATCCGATTACCTCTTGAGCAACAACACTATCATTTAGAAATATTTCATAATATGGATCACCTTCTAAGTCATTTAACAATTCGGCTGTTTGAGGATATGCATCAGGGTATATTATTTTTTCACTAATGATTCCTTCTGTTACCCTATAATAGATATCCATCTGCTGAAATTCAGGTAATGCTTTGACTGTTAACATACTTGGGCGTCCCTGTGAAGAAGTATAATCACCCCCTTCTACGCTAATCATATGAGTTACCTCACCCACAGATTCCTCCTCCATATAGATTACTTCCTCTTCTTTTGGATCAATAAGCGCTAGACTTGAACTAAGATTACGGTCAATAACTTCAAGAGAAGATGTTACATTATCAATCTTTAAAAATGTAAGCAGTCCTAGAATTAGAGTTACCCCCAATAGCAGTACTATTACCAAATTAAGTAGTTGCTTTTTATGTTTCATAATTGAATGACCTTTATTATTAAAAAATATCTGGATGTCTTTGTTTCACCTGCAACGCAAGTGCTATACTTTCTGCTGCATAAATTACTCCATTCTCAATCATCTCTAGCACTTCCTTTGGTTCTAATGAAAGAACTTCAATCTCTTCATTCTTATCTAATATCAAATTTTTTGTAATCTCAACATTACGAATAAAGTATCTACTAACCTGAATTGTTGCTTTCGTGCTTAACAAAGCTACTCTTCCCATAAATTCTAGATTCTCTACTTCGGCTACTACTCCGGTTTCTTCTCGAAGTTCACGAATTGCTGTCAAAGTAGGATCTTCGTCATTCTCTCGTAGCCCTGCGGGAAATTCAACCATAATGTCATCAACTCCAGCTTTATACTGCCGAACCATAAGAATCTTTCCGTCCTTAGTTACAGGAAATACCATCGCTGCATCAGAAAATGTAGTTACATAAAAGTCATCAACTTCACTTCCATCTGG
>JAGQLH010000062.1 GCA_020429465.1 Candidatus Dojkabacteria bacterium
TTACTTGGCTGTTCAATTTTTCCTCCAAAACTAGTGCATAAATAATATACCCATGCTATAATCCTATAGTTATTTTAGTAATAGTACAATACATGGAAAAAGATCCAAATACAGAACAATCAAAACTTTCAAGATTTCTCCCTAACATTCTTTGTGGTTTACTTGGAACCACCATCGGGGCTGTTGTAGGTATGGAGGCTGGTTTAGGATCAGAACAAGTTTTAATGACTGCTTCTGGGGGAGGTTTATTCGGGCTCATACTACCTGAAATAGTTAGAGGATGGAATGGATGGTAAGTAGAGAACAGCGATCGAAAAGATTGAGATTCTGAAAACAGGTAATAAGCTCCTTAGATTGCTCGACTTTAGTACCTAAATTCATTAGAATTAGATTCATTATATCTAATAAATTTAGGCTATGAAAATTACTATAGTCCAATACATACTTGCACTTGTTGTATTCCTCATCTGTGATGGGATTTGGCTTGGAGTCGTTGCAAAGGATCTCTACGCAAAGTACTTGGGTCATCTTATGACTGAACAAGTAATTTGGACTTCTGCAATCATCTTTTACCTTCTCTTCACTGCAGGTCTTGTAGTCTTTGTTATCCAACCGCATATCAATGCAACATACCTTACCCTTGGATTATATGCAGCATTTTTTGGCTTAGTTACCTACGCTACATACGATCTTACTAATCTAGCTACACTTAAAGATTGGCCATGGCAGATTGTCTTTATTGATATTATATGGGGTATGAGCATCGCAGTTATTACTGCTGTTCTTACTAAATACCTAATGCCCCTTATCTCGTGAATAAACTAATCTCTCATAAGACATACACTGCTGCCTTCTTAATGTGTATTTCTATCGCATTCTATGGGGTATATACAGGGATTCAAAAGCAGGGATTAGCTATTATTCAAAATCCATTTGAATTCGCTGGTTATACGATGATCTATAGTTCACTCTTTCTATTTGTACCTGCACTTTCTTCAATTAAAAAAGAACCTATCGTAGTTACGAAGAAGTTTTTAGCTATACTCGTTACACTATCTCTTACTACACAGTTTATAGCACTTTCTCTCAAATTATTCGCATTAACATTCACAACCGCTACAAGCGTAGGAATTGTCTCATCATTTGCTTCAGTTATACTTGCAATTTATGCGGTGATTATTACAAAAGAGTCATTATCAAAAGGCTTCTGGGGAATTTTGACTTTGATGTGTGTGGGTCTTTTACTTTTTAATACTGAATTCTCGAATGGAGTGAGTTTTACTTTTGGTACTGGAGAATTACTTGTGTTTTTATTTATAAATATCACATCAATCAGTAATGCTTTTGTAAAAAATTTTACGAAACACTACCCACCCGCACTCCTCAGTTTTGGAAGGATGTTTTTCGCAATTCCTGCATTACTCCTCACTGCTTACGTTACACATGGACTTCACCTTGAATACCTATTTAATCCATTTGCAATCGGGGCTGGATTTCTCTTTGCATTTAGAAACTTGTTTTACTACATGGCGATCAAACTCACAAAACTCTCAAATATTGCGATTATAAATATATTCACTCCTGTTGTAACATTTATATACGCTTACATTTTTATTGATGAACGAATTAGTTTTGTCCAAACAATAGGATTTGCATTCATTACGATGGGGGCTTTTCTTCATGTACGGGATAAATATACCCACTAACAAGCTACTCTAGTTCTTCATTAATTCTAGCCAGAATACCCTCTACTCCCTCTTCTTTATGTATCTTCAGGATTAATTACTCAAAATACTGTTCAATGTTAATAGGTTTAATTCCTAATAACTAATTATATCTTTACTCATTTGAATTAATACTTTTATTTAAGGTTCATAACCCTCAACTCTCAAAATGTATCGACAAATTACTAGATAAAAACTATACTTAATCATGGATTACAAAAATAATGCTACAACCCAATTATTGCTTGTTTTTATTATTACCTGCCTCTTTTCTGGAATTCTTTATTTGTTTAAAGATTCAAATACTTCAGAAGATATATCACAACCGGCATTATCCGAGTGTCTCATAACACTCAATGCAAATGGAGAATCAGCCCCCCTATCTACTGTCGAATCAATTCAAATCAAAAATGTAGGCGATGATAACTATACTATTGTAGAACGAACAGACCTTGGCTATAGTGACCTTCTTCTTAAAGACAATGAAAATCACTATGCACTTAATGCCAAATACGTCGGTTATCTTCGTAAAAAAGATGGAGAATATATAGGAAAAGTAATGAATTATTTCGATGAAGAGATTCTATTTGAAGACCTTATGCAAGTAGGAGCTATCAAAACATTTATGCATTTAGACTCAACTATTTGCTATACAGGAGATGAGTCTCAAGAAGTAGGAGATGAAATATATGTTTATCGTGTTACTCATAACTACTGCACCAATAAATGCACCTCGGATACCTACGAATTACGCTTTATTAGCAATATTTTAGGTGAATTTCATACAATCGGAGCTATTTAATGGTATAATTGTATTGCTAGAACAGTTGCGAAACCTCATAGATACTTCTCTTTAGAGTTAGCAAATTTCCTTGTCATAGCAACCATAGTACTTTATATATTAGGAAAACTATACTGTGGGTAATAAATTGTTCGTAGGTAACCTTTCATGGGATACTACAAATGACTCACTTCGCGATTTTTTTGCGCAAATTGGTGATGTCGAAGATGCTGTTGTAATTATGGATAAATTCAAAAACCGATCAAAAGGTTTTGGATTCGTAACAATGGCAAACGCAGAAGATGCTGCGAAAGCAATGGAAATGCTTGAAGGTAAAGAACTTGACGGACGAGAAATCCGAATTTCTGAAGCACGACCTCGAGAATAATCGTTACACTTCAAAATGTTTCTTAAACCCTCAGCTTTATGCTGAGGGTTTTTACTTCTTCCCCTCAAAAATCCTTCCCCTGATTGATTATCGCAATGGCTATTATAGACACCATATAAAATGGTACACTGTGTTAGGTGAGTTTTATATCTAAGAGATAGAAAGACCAACTATGCACAAAAGTGGCTCAAAGAAAAATTGGCTATTAGTACTGATTGGAATCCCCTTTTTATGTATGCTTTGTGTGATTTGTACTGCTATATTCTTAATGATTATAAGTGCGAACTCAGAACCTCCAAGAACCCCTACTTCAAATGAAATTCAACCAACCCCCATAGTTACACCTAATGATTTTTACTCAATTGGCCAAACAACACAAATTAATGGTCACGCTATAACTGTCCATGCCGTAGATAATTCAGTTGCTCTAACAAATGATACATTACAACCAGGGATAAAATCATATGCAGTTGAAGTTTCGATAACAAACACAGAAAACACTCCATTTACACCAACAACTTCTCACTTCCAATTATTTGATGAGAAAGGTTATACCTATATCCCGTCAACTACTATACCTAAAAAGCCTGATTTCATTTCACGAACACTCGATGAAGGCGATACTGTTCGAGGGTGGCTCACCTTCGAAGTTCAGCAAGATTCAGACTCTTACACACTAACCTATAAGCCCGACTTAGTACAAAGTGAGATTATTTCCTTTGTACTTTAAATAATTTATTTTTCTATTTACTCACATGTACGCACAAAAACTTGCCCGGTATGTTGCAACGGGTTCAATAATTTCAGCAACACTATTTTCTTACGTACCATCTATATTTGCTACAAATTCGAACGATGAGCCAGCTTCATCAACTATCAATTCTATTGAATTATCTCTCAATTCAGATAGTACTAAACTTGAATGGGACGTAGATGGAGATGCAAACTCAGGATACAAAGTAGTTTACTCCATGGAAGAAAACCCAGAATATCCACCACTAGAAGGTGGACATGCACACTATACCGACGATGAGTATTTTAAACTTGAGAAATTAGGTACACCAGAAGGTGAAGGCAGTTATTATGTTCGTGTATGTGAATATCTAGGAGCATCTACCTGTGGAACTTACAGTAATCAATTAGAAGTAACATTAGAACAAGAAGATGATGACAGCGATAATGATCTTACTTCAACTATTGAGTCAATTGTTTTAGTGGTTGGCGAAGAAGATTATACTGTTGAATGGGAAATCACAGGAGAAAATCAAGAGGGTGTAAAAGTTGTATTCTCAATGAATGAAGATCCTACTTACGAACCTCGAGAAGGTGATATGGCTATTTACATAGATGACGAAGATACCAATTCAGTAAAACTTAAAGGGTTCTCAGGCGAAGGTACTTACTATGTTCGAGTATGTGAATATCTCAAATCAAGCGAATGTGGTACGTATAGTAACCAAGTTACAGTAGACTTACCAAACGATGATGGAAAAGGGAAAGATAACAATGCAAACCACTGCGAATTTGACGATGTAGATTCAGAACATACACTCTGTAAACACTTAAAACATGCTTTCGCAAAAGGGATTGTAAAACCAAACGATAAATTCAACCCTGAACTAGAAATTACTCGGGGAGAGCTTGCTTCAATAGTTGTTAGAGCATTTGAAATTGAAGCAAACACAGAAGGAGATCTCTTTGATGATGTACCAGAAGACTATACTCATTTTGAATCAATCATGACACTCAAAAACTTAGATGTTGTTAAAGGAAGCCACAACCTCTATAAACCAGATGAACCAACAACACGTGGTCAAGTGGTAAGGATTATTAAAAGAACTGTCGAAATGCTAAATCTTGATGATTTTTCACGAGATAATGAAGAAGTAGATGTAATATTCAAAGATGCAGGGATCGAACGACATACATTTGCTCACGATATTGCAGATCTAATTGCAGCATCTAAAGAACTTGACGAACCAATCATCAATGGATATCCTGATGGAACATTCAAAGCAGATAAGAATGTTAACCGTATCGAGGCTGTTGCATTTATTGATAGAGCCCTAGCATTCAAGAACTAAAAACTCTTTACTGTAACAAAAATCCAGCTGTAGACATTGTTCCAGCTGGATTTTTTATTGAGAGAACCCCTTGAAGTATGAGATAGTTAAGCACTATACTTTGAACTGATATTAGTTAGAATTTTATATCTTCAACATGAAAAAAACATATATAAAGGAACTAGAAACAAACCAGGATATTGAACAATCGCAATTTGCTTTAATGTCGTTTAAGAAAAATACAACCAAATCCGGGAGTACCTATTATCGTCTCGAATTAGCTGATAAAACGGGGGGTATCTCAGGAAATATTTGGGAGAATAACATTCCAAACATAGAGCTTACCGCTTTAGAGAATGGATCTATCGTAGAATTATGGGGAAAAATTGAAGAATTCAAAGGTACAAAACAAGTAAATATTCTCTCACTCAAGAAAGCAGAAGAATATGAGATGGGTGATTTCGTACAAGTATCTGATCGTGATCCAGAAGAAATGTGGAAGGAAGTTGAGAAACACATTGAATCGATTGAAAATACAGATTTAAAAGAATTAGTAACTGATATTTTTTCTAATCCGGAAGTACGCGAACAGTATATTTCACATCCTGCAGCTACAGGAATGCATCATGCATTTCGACATGGATTGCTAGAACATGTTTTGGAGATGCTAGATATGGCAGATGTAATTGCGAAATTCTATCCTGAGGCTGACATGTCATTAGTTAAGGCTGGTGCTATCCTTCATGATATTGGAAAACTTGATGAAATTGCTGATAATGGAACCACCTATGACCGTCCAAAGGAAGGAAAATTACTTGGTCACATAATGCAGGGATATGAAATGCTTATTCGAACAATCCCTGATGATTTCCCAGAGGAATTAGCACTAAAACTCAAACATATCATCCTCTCACATCATGGAATACTAGAATATGGTAGTCCTGTTGTACCAAAAACACTTGAGGCAATCATTGTTCACCAACTCGACGATTCATCAGCAAAAATAAGAACATATCAAAAAATAATCCGACTTAATAGTGAGACAGAGGAAGAGTTTAGTCGACGAGATTTCTTACTTGGTACAGATATTTACCTTCGATAGCTAGTATGAGTACTTCTGACAATCCATATATTCGTACAATTATTACAGATACAAATGCACGATATTTAGGAATTCCTATTGAACAGCTTATGGATAAAGCTGGAAGGGGAATTGCTCAGGAATTAATCAAAAAGTACGGAAAGACTAAGTCATATACCATTGTATGTGGTATCGGCAATAATGGAGGCGATGGCTTCGCTACTGCGTACTACCTCAAAGATTTAGGTGTGAAAGATATTTATGTGTATCTTGTAGGTCGAATAAGCGATCTCAAGTCCGAAGCATCACAAAATTTTTGGGAGAAGATCAAAAAATCTCAAGGTATTACAACTTATTCGGACGCATATGCGAAGGACATTATCCAAAAGGATGTATCTGTTGAATGTCTTCTAGGGACAGGTATACAGGGGAAACTCCATAAAAGATTCCATGATGTAATTGTTCGACTCACAAAACAAAGAACAAAAATTGTAGCTGTCGATGTTCCAGCTCCTGGATATAATCCTGACTTTTCTATATCCCTCCTCTATCCGAAATCTGCTCAAGCTACTGTTGTAGATATTGGTATGCCAAAAGAAGTTGATTTATATGCTGGACCAGGTGAGGTAAAGGCTCTTACTATTCCAAAAGAACATTCATATAAATCACAAAATGGCGAGTTACTTGTCTTTGGAGGTTCAGATCAGTTTCATGGTGCACCGCTGATGGCTATGAAAGCCGCATCAAAATTAATAGGGTCTGTTTTTTACTATACCACCCCAGAAAACCGCATGGTAGCTCAAGATATGAAAACCGGACTATCTGAATTCATTATGGTTGATGATAACTCGTTAGAAAAGTATGCGAATTATGCAAATGCATTTTTAATAGGTCCTGGACTCGAAGACAATCTTCCTACCAAGGCCTTGGTATCAACACTTTTACGAAACTTTCCTGAAAAGCCAGTAGTCTTAGATGCATACGCTATATCTGTTGCAACTGATAAAGGACTTCTTAAAAATAGGATACTTACTCCCCATCGTGGCGAATTACGACACCTATTCGGTGATGAAAATATACAGAAATTGGGAGAAAAAGGATTAGAGGGAAAACTCAAGCGCTTTGCTGTCGAAAATGAATGCTATATCATTCTCAAAGGTCATACAGATATTTTATTCCACAAGAATGGTACTGTAGTTCTTAATAAATCAGGTAATCAAGGGATGGCTAAAGGAGGGACGGGAGATGTTTTAGCTGGTATCATTGCTGCTCTCCTAACAAAAAATGATCCATGGACATCAATGAAAGCAGGTACATTTGTAAATGGAAAAGCAGGAGATATTCTTAGTGAGAAGTTTGGCTATAATTTTTCTGCAACAGATTTAATCCCAGCGATCCAAGAGACATTCGAATGGGCACGGACATATTAAGAACTCGTATTCCTTCGATTCCTATATTCTTCTATCAAATCTTTAACACCTTCTTTGCCAACCTCAATTTTTTGTCCAGTATATTTAGGGATTGTAAAGATAAATTTCGAACCTTCACCAAATGTACTCTCTACAGATACCGTACCTCCATGCAATTTTATAAGATTAAATGTTACATAAAGCCCTAGTCCTGTCCCGCCTGGACGGACTACATCCGAGTCTGTACTTCCTTCACGCACATGTTGCTCTACTCGGTAAAATTTCTTTCCTAACTTCTCTATCTCATTCTCTGGTATACCTACCCCTGTGTCCTCTGCACTAAATACAATATTT
>JAGQLH010000063.1 GCA_020429465.1 Candidatus Dojkabacteria bacterium
GACGTATCTTTCTAACAATTACCCTTCCTTGGTACGCGTACAAAAGATTGTTTTTCTTATTAGGTTCAAATCCAGGCAAAGGTATTCAAGCCCACGAAAAAGTTCTTGTTCAAGCAATTACAGGATTATTGCTAGGATATTGGATTGTTTTCCTAACAGGATGGTCTGATCCTACATTAATTTGGATTCCACTCATTGGTGGGTTTCATCTTGGTTTGCTTATGATCCCATTCGTTATTTTTACCGTAATTAGCATGGCAAATGCTGTTAATTTATCAGATGGAATGGATGGATTAGCAGCTGGATTACTCCTTATTTCATTTGGTGGATTTCTTGCAATCAGTATTATGAAGCAGGATACTCATAATACAATTCTCATAACTTCTATAATTGGGAGTTTAATTACATACCTTTATTTTAATGCTCCACCCGCTCGATTCCAAATGGGAGATGTTGGTTCTCTTTCATTGGGGACAATATTAGCAGCAGTAGCCTTCTCGCTCGAAGTTCCATTTCTTCTTCTCATTATTGGATTTCCTTTTGTAGCCGAAGTTGGAAGTTCATTGCTACAAGGGATGGCTCGTCGTATCTTAGGAAGAAGAATTTTTGCTATGGCCCCACTACATCATCATTTAGAAGTAAAAGGCTGGAATGAAGAAAAAGTTGTTATACGGTTTTGGATTTTTGGTATGGTCTGTGCAGTCTTTGGTGTATGGATGTACGCAGTATTTGGTTTATAAATTATCAGTTTTAAATTATGACAAGAACTCAATTAGTTGTTGCAAGTTTTATAATTCATGAAAAAAAACTTCTTATAGTTCGCAGATCTAAGAAAGAAAATTTCTTTCCTGGAGTGTACGAACTTCCAGGAGGAAAGGTAGATTTTGGAGAAAACCCAATTGAAGCAGTAATTAGGGAGTGTAAAGAAGAAACAAATCTTGATATTACGGTAATTGACCCCTACTTTGTTTTTGACTACATGTCTAAGAACGATTCTCAGCACAATGTAGAAATTCATTTCCTCGTTGATTTACATTCTGCACCTGATGATCTCATCCTTACACCCGGTCATGATGATTTTGCTTGGGTAGACACTAATGAACTTTATCAGTACCGTTCAGATATTACAGACCAGCTCTGGGAAAGTATGACGAAGGGATTTGAGGTATTGAATAAAAGCCAATAGCTTATAGTTCGCTTTTTCTGGTTATCCTTTACATATTTTTACCCATTTTTCTTTTGGAATCATTATGGTGCTAGAGATTATGAATCACTTAAGAAGTGGTGTTTGAAAAAAATTGATAGGGATCTGCATGTAAAAATATTTTTTCAGGATGAGCGAACCTTAATGAAACCGTATTACGATATATTAAGGTCATTATTTTCATATGATGAAGGAGCTGAGCTACCCTAGTGTTTTCCCCACCTTCGTGAGGAAGACGTTATAAATGACATAAAATATAATTCTGCTATAATTACTTACAATATAATACGACTAAGATCGAGATCAGTAGTTTACAAATCAGAAAGTAAGTGGAAACTGGAAACTTATACGTAAATGAACCTACTCGTGAGTCTTCCTTCGAAAGATGGACGTTAGTACCGAACGATACTCGGTATAAAGTGTCTTTCCTTTAGCGGAAAGAAACTAAGGTGGTACCTTGGGTTTTTAAAAACTCAACCTTGTTTATCAATAGCTATTTGGTAAATGTGGTTGAGTTTTTTTTATTTTTGTATCATCCTGAGCTTGTCAAAGGGTGTACAAAGAGTGTCTAAGCTTCAATAGGCTTAAGACGACACTTACTAAAGTTATATTTTACGGAATAATCATCATGAAATACTCACAACTCGGAACAAAGACAAATAAAACAGCGAAAGAATTAGATAGTATTAACGCAACATTATTGCAGAAAGCTGGTTTTATTCATCAAACCATGGCAGGCGTGTATACGTTCTTACCCTTAGGACTACGTGTACTTAACAAAATCGAACGCATTGTACGTGAGGAAATGGATAAAATTGCATCGGAAGTGTTTATGCCAGCAATTGCTCCCACTTCGATTTGGGAAACTACGGGGAGAATTAATACTATTGATGTTTTATTTAAAGTTTCTCCTGCAAATGAGATTTCAGCAAACAGAAGTAATTCAGAGTATATCTTAAACTGTACTCATGAGGATTTAATTACTCCAATTGCCCAACAATTTAATCAAAGTTACAAAGACTTGCCGAGAGCGTATTATCAGATTCAGGATAAATTTAGAAATGAACCAAGGGCTAAATCAGGACTTATGAGAGGAAGAGAATTTCGAATGAAAGATTTGTATAGTTTCCATGTATCTGAGGAGGATTTATTGCGTTTCTATCATGAAGTAGCTAAACCCCGCTACATTGATGTTTATAAACGAGTCGGATTAGGTGAGTCTACTGTTATTGCACTTGCTTCTGGCGGTGATTTTACTAAGGAATACTCACATGAATTTCAGACTATTTGTGAATCGGGTGAGGATACCTTATTCTATGATTCAAAAGAGGACATTTATTACAATAAGGAAGTCACCGCAAGTCAAGCACCTACAGTTCAGGATCCAAATGAGGAAATGAAGGAAATGGAAGATGTGTATGGAGAGAATATTGTTGGGATGAATGATCTTGTTGATTTCTTAAAGATTCCTGCTAACAAAGCATTTAAAACACTTATTTTTAAAGTTAATAATGAGCGGTTAGTAGTTGCTGCATTACGAGGAGATTATGATGTTGATGAACACAAACTTAAAACTATTCTTAATGCTTCATCGTTAGAACTTGCATCGGAAGAAGAGGTTCAGAAACTAACAGGAGCATCTATAGGATACGCTGGTGTAGTTAATCTACCAGAAGATGCTGAAGTTTATTATGATGATTCAACTGAGCCACTCATCAATTTTGAATGTGGGACGAATAAAACAAATTATCATACAATAAACGTTAACTGGGACAGAGATGTAAAACGACCTGAAACGTATTATGATTTTAAAATTGTGCAGGAAGGAGATAGTAATCCTAACACAGGAGTTGTATACGAAACATTTGCCGCATCGGAAGTAGGTAATATATTTCCTCTTAATACAAAATTTAGTGATGCCTTTAACTATACATTTGTAGATAATGACGGAAAAACAAAGCCTGTTTATATGGGAAGTTATGGGATTGGAACTACTCGCTTGATGGGGGTAATAGTTGAAAAATTTAATGATGAAAATGGAATCCTTTGGCCAAAGCAGGTAGCACCATTCCAAGTCCATATTGTACACATTGGAAATGACGAATCTATTCGATCCCAAGCTGAGAAACTTCATACAAAACTTGAAGACGAAGGAATTGAGGTACTGTGGGATGACCGTGATGAATCTCCTGGGGTAAAGTTAGGTGATGCTGACTTAATTGGGAATCCAATTCGAGTTGTGATTAGTAGTCGAAGTTTAAAAAATGGTGGATACGAGGTCTCACTCAGAAACTCAAGTGATACTGAGATTGTTACTTCAGAGAATGTACTTGCGTGGATCCACGAAAGAATATAATGTTACTCGGCATGACCTTCTTCTAGACCCCACAATTCATAGTCGATTACGTCCCCTTCTAGAGGTTCATCTGGAATGGGGCGTGGTCCACTTGCTCCTGGCTGACTAAACACAATTGAACCATCATCTTGCAATCCTAGCTCACGAAATGCTTCTTCTCGCGTGATCCGATAATCAGTAACTTCCAAAATTTCAGTACCTGTATAGTCTCTGTAGTAAGTGACCGATCCTGTCTCATTCTTATCTATTACCCCTTGTGTTGTATCATCTGGATGGGTGTCTCCTCCTGGAGTAATCCTACTAGATGGCACTAGTAAGAGAATAAGTAACATAAGAAGTAATAACACTCCAATAACAATCATAATACGAGTTTGTTGTTTAGGATTCATACGAGTAATTCCTACATTAAATTATTTTCGTGTATGCTACAAAGTTCATCCAAATACTCTTCCAAAGGAATTTTCACTTCTCTACCCTCGTTAATTTGTTTATATTCAGTAGCGCGTTTTATTCCAATATAGCGAATATGCCACGGTTCATATTTGTAGCCCGTCTGATCTGTAGTTTCATCTGGGTAGGAAATAACAAAGCCAAAATCATTTGCATAATTTTCCAAGAATTCATATACAGGTTTATTTTTCTCATCTAATTTAAATGAGTCACATGTTGAACAGGCTACATCAACTGTATACCCTAACTGATGATCTGAATGTCCTGGTTTTGCTGAGTATACATTTGCTTTCGCTATTGCATCGTCATATGAAATTCCAGGATTTGCTTGCTGTTCATTCCATACATAGTAATAAAACAGTTGGTTTTGTGTTTCATAACTTCTATAACCAGAATTAATTTTCATATTTACTCCTAATTCTGTTGCTTTTTCAAATAGGTCATGAAGTGGTTTTTGGATTCGCTCTGATACTTCTTGCCCACCATTCAATCCAGATCCCACTATGTCACGTGGAACGTAGTCACTTCTTAGTGCTTGATTTTTACTTATTGGGTAGAATACGCAATCCCTACATTTTTCCGAACAACTTTCAACTATTTCTATAGACTCTACGATAGAATCTAGAACAGCCTCATGCCCTTCTTCAGAGATGGTTGAATTCATTAATAATCCGCCTAATCCAATACTCATAGCAATAAATAATGACTGCATTATTCGTTTCATCGTATTAAAATAAACTACTACCAAGTAATTATAATATATTTGCTAGTTAGTACATTGAGAACCAATAAAGTAATGATTAACCTCTCCATCTACTAGTAGCTGCTCTCCGACTTTGAGCTGTGCTGATTTTCCCCCATCCATAAGTATTGCATGTATAATTTTTGGCTCTGAAATAGCTTGTATTGAAGCCAACTGATCTGCTGGCAAGATTTGGGCATTGAATGCAATCGCATATATATCTCCCTGTGAAGTTAAACCAAGGTATGGATATTCTGCAGCACGAGAACTTGTTCCATTATTCTGTCCATTTTCCAGAATATAGTATCCTGAAACAGCCCAATTAATGTCTAAACCATTAAAGAGCGTATCCGTACCTGTTGGATCAGAAGGGTTCGATTCATCATAAATAGTAAATAATCCAATTTGCTCAGTACCATTTGTAAACGTTCTTTGTAATCGAGCTTGCAGACGAGGTGGCACCGCTCCATTGTATGAAACCACAGCAGTATCAATAAAATCTCTTACATCACAGGTTGGACAGGCATTATAAGTATCACCATATAATCCAATCGGTTGTAGTGTAGGTGTATAGAAATTAGTATTTACTGCGCTACATGCATTTTGTTGTTGCATAAATTTGTCGATAGATACAGGTGAAGAAGCCGAAGAGTTCTGGACAATAGTTTCTAATTCAACCATATAACCTCTAATATTTGAAGGATTACCTGGCTCTGGTATCTCTATTACATTTGCTGGTAGTTCGATTGATGTATCTGAAATAGTAGGAGAACTGGTAGGTGTATTTCCAGTTGATGCTACTCTACATTCATACAGAGAGTCTGGAGGGCTATTATAGGTTTCAACCGCAGCATCACAGTAGTCATGTACCCACCCATCTTTACCATAATCATTGCATGCTCTAATATTTTTCAAATACTCTATATTTGGTGAATTTTCTGGGTTACTTACCCAACCATAATACCGACGAGCCACATTGTACATCGTCTCATCTGTCCACTGATCAACAGGTATATTTCCAGCATCATTACGAAGCTTAATAGCTTTTGCACATACCACATGGGAAACAATATGCCGGCTATATTGATATGGCTTCGCTGATAAATTATCATATCCCCAGAATTCATCCAGACATCTAAGCGTTACTTTATCCCTACACTCATGTCCCTCTGGTGGAACTTCGATTGGGCGTTGATCACCACCTAGTGCAGAGACACACTGTTGCATTAAACTACCTCCGCTGTCATCAGTTGCGAGTAGCTGACTATTAAACGTACCTGAGGTAAATTGTGAGACACCTCGAACATCAATAGGCTGATCATTCCATAGATTTCTCGATGCATGTGCTATTTGTGTTGGATCTCCCGTGCAGACTTGTCTATCAGGTTCCGCTTCTCGTATAGCAAGATCAAGATTGATTGTATTAAGGTCGGTATCTACAGTAAGTGGGGTCGCTTGACCATTTGGGGTTAAAACACCAGAAATTCCATACCATTGTGCCCATGTATTTGGACATGACTTACTCTCATTCTGGGAAATTGCGTACAATGCCTCAGGAGGTACATTACCCACAGCATTTGCAGCTATATCTAAGATACACTCAAACGAATGTATATCTCCATCATACGTAAATCCATCAGGAGAGCCTACACACTCTCTAACTGGTTCAGTTTCTCCTCCTGCTAGCAAATTTGTAAGATCAAAGGTGATAAGTGGTTTTGGATCAATTTTTACTCTATTCTCACATGATCCTGATGGACCAAATGCTGTACAAGTCCGTACCTCAAAATGGATATGTGGTGTTGTACTTCTTCCGGTATTTCCCATGTACCCAATTACATCGCCAGGACGAACATAGGTTCCTTCTGTTACAAGTATCTCAGAAAGATGAGCATACAACGTCTGGGTTCTCTGTCCATCTTCAAATTCATGATTTACTATAATTAAATTTCCGTATCCTACAGAAGGATTCTCCGCTGTTCTACTGTCAAGGCGAGCAAGTGCTACCGTACCATAATTAGAAGCTATGATTGGTGTACCTGTTGGGTACAGTAAATCTAATCCTTCATGATAGAGAGGTGGATTATACTCAAATGTGTAGAACGTAGTATCACCAAATTCATATCCTTTTTTATTTATATCATTAAAACTTTCTGGATTATTACCGGGATCGATAGGTAGGTAATAATCTTTTCCATCTGGGCCGTGAAGTGCATACTCGCTTATACCGCCGTCAGGGTTCGTTGTACATACTGGATCGGTTGGTCGGACTACATCGCCTTGCTTTCCATTTGCATAGGCACAAAAAGCATTTTGAGAATTAACTTGCTGCTCGGAAGGAAGATCTTCCTGAATCTTACATAACCAATCCCGAACTGGATCTTGTCGTAAAGTTGTGTCGATAACAATATCATTTCTCCAGTCTATAAAAAAATTCTTGGAATAACTTAACTCTGGGCCCCGGAAATCTCTATCTAAATAATGACGAGGAGCCATGAATAGACTACCAAAATACTGCCTAAGAAATGAGATTGTACCCTCACTTAGTAGTAATCGATTACTATCCTCTTCAGTTTCAAATTCATCTACAGCATCTTCTGGTACTGGAGTATAGGGGAATGTATATTCATATGAATTAGGAATTTCTGAATCTTCTTGAGCACGAACTACTAACCCTACATGTAGTAGATTTATCACCACAAGAAAAGTTATTGTAAAGAATCGAAAATCTCGCTTCATAAGCTAAAAGTTAAATCCAGCATTACGTAAAATATCATTTGTTTCAACAAAGTACTCTTCCGAAGTAGGTGAGTAACTATAGTGATACAAGTACGCTACCATATAAGGTGAAATATCAAATGGCATTACAAATTCATACCGTTCATCAGTTTTAACACTAGACAAACCAGGGGGTGCATCTGCACTTTCAAATGGAACTCTCCCCTGGAATTCATATCGTTCAAGCACTACCTCATCATTTACATCGCTATCTTCTATATCAGGAATAAATGTTAGGTCTTGTGTATCAG
>JAGQLH010000064.1 GCA_020429465.1 Candidatus Dojkabacteria bacterium
AATTCCGTATAACCACAATTACGAACTACTCATACAGGACAGAAGAGGTCATAAACCTCCACCGTGGGGATTTTTTGGTGGTGGAATTGAAGAAGGAGAGAGCCCTTTAGAAGCAGTAATACGGGAAACAGAAGAAGAACTAACCTATTCACTAACAGAAAAAGATATTGTCTTTTTAGATACATTTGAACGAATAACGGAAAAGAGAAATCAAATCATTAGTTGGGTTTATACATGGGATTTTAGGAATCAAAATTTGTCGGACTTTACTCTTTGTGAAGGTTCAGGGATGGAATTTATGCCTCTAGAAAAAGTATATCAACTATTTAAATATGCAGATAATATTGCTATGCTGGATGCGTTCAAACAGAAATTTCATCTTTAATCTGTTATCCTGAACTCATTTCAGGATGACTTTCATACAAAGAAGTAACAATAGGATACTATGTCGGATTTAACAAAACTTAAAAACATTGGTGAGGTATCAGCAGGCTGGCTTGAAGAGCTTGGGATAACTTCCGCAAAAGACATTGAAGAGTTTGGGATATACAATATATTTGATGAACTCCAACAGAGAGGCTATGGCGTAACTGTTATATTAATCTATGCACTCCAAGGTGCACTTATGGATATTCATTGGAATGAATTACCCAAAGAGGTGAAAAAAGAAATAGATAGGGAAATGCGTACTCTAGGAATAATCTCGAAATAGCTCTCCATTGCTAAAATTCCCACTGTTTCTATGATGTAGTGATTATATAGTATAATGTGATTTGTATTACAATATAAGTCTCATTATATGTCTGTAGTTTTAGTCGATATAAATCATACCCCTCCTATTGCCTTACCTTTAAGGTCAGAAGGAAACCCAATGCATGACTTACTATTATTTGATAGTGCAGAAGAAGCATGTGGGATACTTCATAGCTATTTGTCTGAATTACTCCCAGACCAAGGCGCCTTACTTGATACAAGATACATTAAAGAGACTTTAGCTGGGTGTATAAACTTTTTGGAGATGGCTTGGATTAATCATTCTATACCAGATGGTGGTAGGCAAAACCACCTATTAGTATGGGAATTCTTTCAAAATGTACCGATCGATCAACTCATTTCTAAAACACTGTTTTCTGCTCCTGGTTCAAAACTTGCTATAGATTATCTTCATTATCGAATAGGTAACCACTATGATATGAATTATGTATATGACGATGATTTTTTAAAGTTGGCATTGCTTAGTTCTCTGGAACCGTTTAAAGATCTTATTCCAATGTTTTTAAGACGAAGAGTAAAACAGGAACCTGCAGAATTGTACACATTGAAATCAGATCCAGCTTTGTTACAACATCATCCAGAAGAACCTTGTGGTGTAGCAATACAATTATTTGGCTCAACTGAGAATACTCTTGTATTCTCTCATACCCCTTCTGATACTGAAGGTCAAGAAGCTACTCTGAATCTAACTCTAGAGGAGGACCAAGTTTCAGCTACACTCCCTATTGATGAAACGTACCCGCCTATTTATGTACTCCATGATTGGATTACAACTATAGTTGAAAATCCTGATACCAGTATTGATGAAATCACTAATCGTTTTTTACTTGGCTTCCGAACAAGTTTAACCTCAAACATCAATCACGAAGGGAGAAGCGAGTATTATCGACTTCTTCAGCAGGTTGATAAACGAATGAAATTTCATTTGACTGAGCTGAATAATAAAGTTGAACGAAGTACTGATGATTTACTCTATCTTATGAAATTTGTTCGAACTATTTACAATATGACCTTACATTTACTCCCCGAAGAACATAGGATCCATATAAATCCTCAAAGTGTGCTTGATATTGAAACCACAAAGACCATGGCAGCTGAATTACTTACTCACGTATCCTGATTAGTTTGAAACTTTATACTGTAAATAGCATATTTCTTTCTCCAGCCCTCTCCACTTTTTTTCAAATTTTGTGATTATATCGAGCCTCGGATCTGTGTTACCTGACTCAGGAATACCTTCTAATTTTTCAATCATCTCAAGATCATCTTGCTGAGCTATAATTTCCTGCGTATATTCAAAAAGTTCTTTTGAGTCTGTTTTTAAATGAATTTTTCCAGTATCTTTCAAAATAGTCTTGTATATTTCTAAAAAACGGGGAGAAGTGAGACGTTTCTTTGCTTTTTTCTCACGCAGAAATGGATCTGGGAATGTAATCCATATCTCATCTATAGACTCTTTGGGTAAAAAATCGGCTATAGTTTCTATCTGAACTCGAAAGAATAGTACATTCTGCAAATCTTTCTGAATACCCTGTTGAGCTCCGGCCCAAATCCGCTCACCTTGAATATCAATTCCTATATGCAAACTATCTGGATACATATCGGCTAGTCCTATTGTATACTCACCCCTTCCACACGCAAGTTCTAGAACTCTTGATTTATAATTTCTAAAGTACTCACTAAGAATACTCTTAATCTCGGCTTTATCCTGTGTATGCTGTAAAACAAAGGGGAGCTCATTGAGCTCCGCAAATTTTGTTAGCTTATTTTTCTTCCCCACTATTTATCCTCTGTATCGTAGGCTAATTGTACCTTTCTTACCTTTTCGTTTCATCTTATTTTTTTTCTGCTTCTTCTGAGCCATTTTTTTTGCTTTATTCATAAGAACTCACATAAAAATTTAAGAAAATAGTTCTACATTAATTATACCATCGATAGCTATCGCAGTAGACATGTTTCTTATTATTCCCTAGAATGATTTGTATGAAGAATAAAGATTTTGCACTTACAACTCTTGTAGAAAACTTCCAAGCGCTTTATAGCCTTTCTGTACATACCTTTGGAATAATTTTCTTTTATCAACTTTTTGGTAATAATGCATTTCTTGCATTTTTACCCATAATTCTTAGATATTTTTTTCTTGCCGTTCTAATTCCTTATTCATCCTGGATTGCTGGGAAGATAGGAACTAGCAAATCTTTATTATTAGCAGTATTTCTCTACATCTTTAGCTCTCTTCCTTTATTATTATTCCAATACGTACCAAATAACTTTCTAGTTCTTTCATGGTTACTACTATTTATACTTGGAGACCTCTTTTATAACCCAGCAAGAATCTATCTCTATGGTCAAAATTCAACACATAATAATAGAGGGACAACATTTGCCTTCAAGCATATTACTCTTACTATTACAAAAATTCTAACCCCTTTGGTATCTGGATATATTATAGAGACATTTGGTTTTAGCAGAATGATAGTGTTATCTGCTCTTGTAGCATCTCTTTCAATTGTCCCAATTATGATGTTACATAATCTCAAATTCAATGTAATGCTACAAAATCATTCTTGGTTTACGAATCCATCAGTAAAAAAACTTACCCTGGTAAATTCAATAGGACGTTTTGGAGATCATGCAGGACAAACTATTTGGGTACTATACCTTTACTTCCTTTTTGGTCAATCTACAAGTAACGTAGGAACATTATTTACATTCACTACGGCTATTTCAATAGCATTTTTATACGTCTTCGGACTATTTTTGAACAAACATAATAGAATTAAATCATTCAAAGGAACAAGTTTACTATATGCACTTACAAATATTTTGAGAGCTTTACCTATTAGTCCGATCATACTAGATACCTGCAATAAGGTGGTAAACCAATTTAGGGGCGAAGTAGCAGAAGTTATTAATTACGATTTTATGAATGACAATGTGAAGAATAAGGATAAAGACGAAATGATGGTCATTAGAGAGATTGGTCTCAATCTTAATATTGTAATCAGTTACTTAGTTGGCGGACTCCTACTTTACTTCCTGGATTTTCAACTAACTTTCATAAGTCTGGGAGTTATCATGGCCGCACTTTCATTGTTAGTCAAAGACTAATTACTAGCTTGAAAGTGAGCGATTTTTTATTCAAACACTATATCTTCCTCACTACATTCTTCCATATCACCGATAAAGTAGGCGACTTTAAAAACGACCATACCATCTATAACTATATTCTCAATTTTACAGTTTCCAAGTTCTTTTAACGTAGCGCATGTGAATGTTGCAGGAACTCTAGCTACAATATCATTCGTAACATATTGCTTCGTGAGATTAAACATATCCCTAAGACTTGGCTGTGTTGCATCTATATCAGAAACGTGACTTGATCTATCCATAACCCTTGTTGACCAACCGGGGTCGAGTAAAGCTATATCTGCATCTATTGATTTTAGTAAATCACTATCTAAAACATCCCCATGTATAAATTGAACATTATCAATTTCATATAGTTCTGCGTTCTTCCGTGCCATAGAAACTCTATCTGGATTACTATCAATTCCGATAACTTTATCAATCTTTTTTGCTAATTGAATGCAGGTAGAACCAACACAACTACATAACTCAACAGCAGACTTAAAATCTTTATAATCTAAAATTGTTTCTACTATATGTTGAGCTACATATTCTGGATTACTGATAAATGATGACTGTTCATCTGTATACACCTCTTTAGAAAATCTCTTTCCTCTTTTCTTTGTTTTCATATATCTCAAGTAAGAATTAATAAAGCAAACTTTAAACTCTTTTGAATTACAGTCAGCCTACTTTATAGTAATGCAAACAAGGCTGTCAAGCAGATTGCTGACAGCCTTGGTGTATTCGATACAAAAGGTTTACCTTCTGATTAATATGATCTAGCTACATCCTGTTGTAGAACCACAATCAGTACATTTGTAACATGCTCCATTTCTCACTGTAATACTTCCACATTCTGCACAAAGTGGCGCATCGTCATTATTTTGCTTCATTGCTAACTGTTGTTGCTCCCGTTGAAATTCAAGCTCCACTTTTGTTTCTTGTGACGTTGTAGTAGTTTTTTGTGTAACACTACTTACATGCTCTACTACTTGCTGATTTGATTGCAATCCTTTTTCTATCTCTTCATGAAGCATATGCTCTATTTCTTCTGTCCTAATTTCTGTATGTCCCTTTCCGTTTATAAATGGAATAAGAATTCTTTTATTCGTTCCAGACTCATATGATTTATCTACAAGCATTTCATTGTGATACTGCTTTGCACCTTCTTTATCTAAGAAGCGAACAGCTAACCATCGTCCAATGTAATCCATAATTGATTGAGCCATAGGAATCTCAGGGTTCTTTGTCATACCCGCAGGTTCAAATCTCATAAATACCAGCTTCCTGATTATTTCTTCTAGTGGTACTCCGTACTGTAGACTAAATGAGACTGAAGTTGCCCATGCATCCATTATTCCGGCAAGGGTACTTCCCTGTTTATTCATTTGAACAAAGATTTCACCAGGTGTTCCGTTTTCGTAGAGACCTACTGTTATAAATCCTTTATGTCCACCTACTTCAAATTTATGAGTAATACTGTGGCGCTCTATTGGTAGTTTCTTTCTAATTGGTTGGTTAGCAATTTTTTGTGCTGCTTCACTCACTCTTTCAGGTGTTAAACTTGCTTCTGCCATTAAATCATCTGCCTCAAACCTGAACAATTTAGCATACACATCATCTCCTTCAGCTGCTGATGTATTCAATGGTTGACTTAGTTTAGATCCATCTCTATACAGTGCATTTGCTTTAATCATTGATTTCCAGCTTGTCATATACGCATCTTTTACTTCATGCATATCTACTTCCTCTGGCATATTAATTGTTTTACTAATAGCACCTGATAAGAATGGTTGCGCTGCTGCCATCTGGCGGATGTGCCCCTGTACAGAAATATATCGTGTACCAATTGCACCACATTTGTTTGCACAATCAAATACTGGAAGATGCTCATCTCTTAGGTATGGAGCTCCTTCTATCGTCATTGTTCCACATACATATTCATTCGCTTTTTCGATTTCCTCTTCGCTAAACCCGATTTCTGCAAGAATATTAAGATTATTATCATTTAATTGATCTGCTGTAAGACCCAACACGTCCTTGCAAAATTCTTCTCCTAACGTCCATTTTGTAAATGCATATTTAATTTCAAATGTATTTGGTAATGCTACCTCTATCTGTTCAATTTGGTCTGCTGTAAACCCTTTTTCTTCCAATACGTCATGATTGATGTAAGGAGCATTTTCTAGGGTCTGATGACCAACTGCATACTTAATAATTGCATCAATCTGTTTGTCTGTGTAGCCAAGTTTCCGTAAAGCTGGTTCGATTGATTGATTAATAATCTTAAAGTACCCACCTCCAACAAGTTTTTTGAATTTAACAAGAGCAAAGTCAGGTTCAAGTCCAGTTGTATCACAATCCATAACAAGACCTGTTGTCCCTGTTGGTGCGAGACACGAAGCTTGTGCATTTCTGTAACCATACTTCTCACCTAACTTTAATGCTGCATCCCAAGATTTCTGAGCAAACTCAACCATATCTGAAGAAACTTTTTTATCATCAAGCCCCTGTGGGAATATGGTAAGTCCTTCGTACTCAGAATTTTTTACGTTGTAAGCTGCTCGTCTATGATTTCTCATAACACGAAGCATGTCATCTTTATTTGCTTCATAGCGAACAAATGGATCTTTCACTGCTGCCATCTCTGCAGATGTTGCATAAGATTCTCCTGTCATAATAGCTGTAATTGAACCAGTCATCGCTGCTCCTTCTTCACTGTCATAAGCAAGTCCCATCCTCATGAGAAGAGATCCTGCATTAGCAAAACCTAGTCCAAGTGTTCGATACTTACTTGTTCCTTCTGCCATTGTTTTACTTGGAAGTTGAGACATTAAGACAGAAACTTCTAAAATAATGGTGCTCAATCTAACACAATGTTGAAATGCATCTCTATCAAATTCTTGCTTCTCGTCATCATAAAATTTCCCTAGATTAATTTGGTACAGATTACATGCTGTTTCATCTAAGAACATATATTCGGAACACGGATTACTTCCTCTAATTTCTCCGTCTTGTGGACATGTATGCCATTCATTTACCGTTGTATGGTATTGAATTCCTGGATCAGCACACATCCATGCTGCATTAGAAATTTGATCCCATAGATCTCGTGCTTTAATTGTTTTGTTAACTTCATCATCTACTCTGTTTATAAGATTCCAATCCTTATCTCGCTCAACCGCTTCCAAAAATTCGTTTGTAACCCTTACTGAATTATTAGAATTCTGCCCATCTACCGTGTAATAAGCTTCTGATCTAAAGTCAGTATCATACCGCTCAAATGTAAATTCAGATGATGGAACGCCATTTTCTACCATCATAAGTACACGTTTTACTAGATTTAATGGTACAAACATTCTTTTTGCCTCTGCAATTTTCTTCTTCAAATCAGGATTTTTTTCTGGTTCTAGACCATTTTCCTCTGCAGAAACCATAATATCTTTTAGATATTTGTGATTAATGAATGACCCAGTTACTAAAGCTGCAACCTTTTGCTCTTCCTTTACCTTCCATGAAATAAATTCTTCAATCTCTGGATGATCAACATCAAGAATAACCATCTTTGCTGCACGACGAGTTGTTCCTCCAGATTTTATTGATCCTGCCGCACTATCTAAAACTTTCAAAAAACTCATGAGTCCAGAAGACGCTCCTCCACCAGCTAGTGGTTCTCCTTTTCCACGAACTTTCGAGAAATTTGTACCAGTACCAGAACCATATTTGAATAATCGTGCTTCCTTGGTTACGAGGTCAAAGATTCCCCCTTCATTTACCAAATCGTCATCTACATTTTGAATAAAACAAGCATGTGGTTGAGGATGGGTATATGCAT
>JAGQLH010000065.1 GCA_020429465.1 Candidatus Dojkabacteria bacterium
TCGACAATATTTTCTGAGACTACTATTTCAAGTGGAATAGTATGTTTTTCAAAAACTGCTCTGATTTCTTCACCATCTTTGTGTTTGTGATATATTACTGCAATTTCATTTGGATCAATTCCCTCTTTTAGTAATGTGCTTATTTTTTCTGCAATGTAATGATATTCGAGCTCTTGTTTAGAGAAATTCCCAAGTGAGATACTACCTCCATTCTCTTGAAATGCGGTAAGTTTTTTGGATACTGATTCAATTTGATCACCTAGACGTTCTGAATTATTTTGTATAACAGTGTCTGCAGCATCAAGGATTTCTTGATAAGAACGATAATTAGTTTTCAGTGTTATGATTTGAGCATCTGGGTATTGATTTGTAAATTCGAGGATATTTGCTAAATTAGCTCCCTGAAATCGAAATATTGATTGATCATCATCACCTACAGCAAATATATTTGGTTTACTATCCCAGCTACCTAGAGCTGTCACTATTGCATTTTGGGCACCATTGGTATCCTGGAATTCATCAAGAAGAATGTAAAGGAATCGCTCTTGGAAATGTGCAAGAACCTCATCGTCATTTTGAAGCGATTCAGCGACATTCGCTATCATATCACCAAAGTCATAAAGTCCACGTTCATCCATCTTCTTTTTATATTCTGTATAAAAATGCAGTAATTCAATATTTTTCACAATAACCTTAGCTTGTGAAGTCCATGCTCCGTAGGGCTTTTTTGTTCGGGGGTTTATTTTTTCTTGTGTTTTGAATGTATCTAATTCATCTCGAATCAGCGATGCAAACTTTTCTTTACTTACGAACTCTCGTTTCAATCTATCGATTTTTTGTAGGATTTCATTTGTATACAGTTCTGGTGCATTAAACGGTTTGAGTGCTTGAGGGTTATTTCCATACAATTCTTTTGCTATCGATTCTCCTTCTGGAAATTGTTTGTATGTTGAACTTGGATCATATGAGGTAAGCAATTCTGAAAAAATTGTAAACTTTTGTAAATCATCTATTTGTTCTAACTCTTTTCTAAACGCAAATTTCTCAGGGAATGACTGAATAATATCGTTTGCGAAACTATGAAATGTCGTTATTTTAATCCGGTATGCAGTCACACCAATAAACTCTATGAGCCGTTCTCGCATATTCTGTGCCGCATTATCGGTAAACGTAAGAGCGAGTATATTCTCAGGAAGGGTATCAGTCTTTTGAAGGATGTGCGCTATTCGTAGTGTAAGTACTTGGGTTTTTCCTGTACCAGGACCGGCAATTACGAGTACTGGGCCTTCGGTGGTTTCTACTGCACGTTTTTGTTCGGGATTAAGGCGTGTGTAGGCTTCGTCAAATGTTTGCATGTATGATAACTATTCTAAGTATGAAGTTATTATAGTATAGCAAGTGTGAGCACATAGAATAGAATTATTTTTTAAACTAATTTAGGTACTAAGAATTTGATTAGCCTAGTCTAGATGGTAAAACCAAATCCTACTATTGTTGTTATAAGTAAATCTGGATAGAAAGCTATCTGTAGAATTATTAACTGTCTCTAATTAAATACCGAAAAGGTGAGTTATGTTTGTTCTAAACAGATGGTCATATGTGCACTCCCTGTTTACACAAGCGACAAAACCTTCTATTATGAAACCAGATACTGTTTATTGTATTCGATTACCTATTTATTAGTTTTACGTAGATAACATGCCAACACAAATTACATTAAAGAAACCAAACTCCAACCGGATGAAGGTTCTCATTATCCTAGGTATACTTCTTCTTTCGATTATTTCAGGAATTTATCTTGTTCAAAATTGTGGTCAGTATGCAGAAACTGATCAATCAAGTGCTGAAGGTGGGTGTCCACCTGGGGGAGTACCAATTCCGGGAGGGTGCCACTACGCAAAGCCTGGAGTGAGTTATGATGGTGTGAGTGGTGTTAATCCAAATCATGCTTCAATAGAAGATAGGGATCCTGCATGTAATCCAGTCGACAGTTTTCAAGTAGATGTTTCTCAGTATAATGTGTGTAACTTCACTCATACACAGGCTTGTGTACAAGGTGGATGGGATAATACAGAGTCGGGGTGTGTAAATAGTGCTGATTGGGAATGTTGTTCGCCATTATGGTTTGAGGGTCAAATCCCTGAGAGAAGAATTGCATTGCCAGACGGGAGTTTTCCAACGGAAAAAGAATATTATTCGAGTGATTCAGTCCAAATTGAAGGTCGACTTGAAGTTGCAGAATGTGGAAGTATAGAAGGATGGGCAGGAACAGTTAGTGATTTTGATGCTCAAGTAGACATTTTCTTCACTATAGGAAAACCTTACAGTGAAGGTGGTGTAGTGTTTAATCCAGGTGTTACTGCTAACGTTGGACGAGAAGATGGGGCGGTGATTTGTGATTTTCTTGATGGTAAGTCAGATGGGCCTGTTGTTGCTTGTAAAGAATGTAAGACAGATACCGCTTGTAATCATGGGTTTAGTTTAAATCCAGGAGATTTCCCAACTTCAGCGATATTTAATGGAGGGGATATATCGAATGGTACACGATTATATGCATATGGAGTGTACAATGGAGTAGTTGGTCCCCTGAGAGATGCTGCTACTGCAAAACAGGAATTTGTAGAGTTAAGTAGTTCTTGTGGTAGTGGGTGGGATGGCTCTTCAGATACACCTCCAGTAGGAAGTGGAAACATTACAGGAGGAGGAGCTACTGATCCATGTAATGTGAGTGCTGATTTTGACTTTGATCAATCAATTGATTTAAATGATTTCGGATTGTTTGCAAGTTATTACTCTTCATGTTCTCAAAATACTTCAGCTAGTGAGTGTTCACTTGGCGACCTTACCTGTGATCAAAAAACTGGAATCGGAGATTTTGTAGAGTTCATTAAGCAATATGCAAATTACAACTAAATCGAATTGAACTAATAGTTTAGATTTTCTAAGAAGTTAATGGGATCATCAATGATTGATACATTAACTTCTTTCATTTTGTGTTCAGTATCATCAATATTAATGATGGTTTCTTCTTCGGCTTTTAGTGTTACTGATTTTAGGAATGCAGCATGTAGTGGACCTGTTGATTGGTCCGGTTCTAGTTGTGAGGTAGTATTCTCAAAATCTGAATATACAAAAGCAAACGTACCTTCTGGGACTGAATCGAATAAGAGATTTTTTGCTATTCCAAGTACATCGAATCCGTAGAGGCTTATAAGAATATTTGATGCCTTAAATTGGACCGTTTTAGTATGAATATTTGTAGTTAGTTTGAAATTGGTACCATTAGTACCAAATGATTTAATGATGTTTGCAAAATATGCGGCATTTCCTAAGGTGTTTTTTTCTGAACGTTTTGTTTGAATTATTGCTTCGGTAATATGTCCAAATGATACAGAAAGAAGCGATAACATATTATTTACTTGAAGGAAATGACGAGGTGTGATGTTTAATCGTCCTTCTAAAAAATGTTTAAGGTTAGTTAAATAGTTACTATCTAACTTTAATGATTTATGAAATACATTCATTGTTCCACCTGGAAGTGGAAGGATAGTGATAGTAGGATTATGATTCCATAGGATTTTTGCAACTTCGGTAAGTGTACCGTCACCCCCGTATATGATTGCGGTTTTATAGTTTTTATCCGCAATGTAGCTTTTTAGTTCTTTAAGGTCTGGTTTTGTAATATAAATATCAGGAAAGAACGAATGTTCTCGAAATAGTGTTCCTGTTTCAAATAAAACTGCTTGTTTAGTTCCTGAAACTGGGTTAATAATAAACAGTGTAGTTTCAGAGTTTTGAGAGTGTTCCATGTATAATTATACATAATCTTATTAGTCTCAAGTGTGAGTTCACAAACAGTAACAGAAAAATTACAAGAAGCACCTACAAATCCAGGTTGTTATATCTGGAAGGACTCTCACGGAGACGTTTTGTATGTCGGCAAGGCGGTCAATATAAAAAATAGAGTTAATTCTTACATTAATAACTATAAAAGGCTCGATCCTAAAATCCAGAATATGGTCGATTTAGCTGATGATGTAGAGTTTTATACTGTCGATACAGAGATTGAAGCATTGATCTTGGAAACAAATTTAATCAAAAAGTATAAGCCGAAATATAATCGGCTTATGAAGGATGATAAAAATTACTCATGGTTAATGATTGATTGGTATAACCCCTACCCTGTTCCTCGGATTGTACGTGAAAAGAAAAATAAAAAAGCAGAGTATTATGGTCCGTACCCACAGCGTTTTCCTGTTTTCAAGGTGTTGCGATCTTTGCGTAAAGTTTTTCCTTACTGTAACCACCTACCACGTGGAATTAATTCAAAAAAGAATTTTCAAGATAAACCATGCTTTAATTATCATATTGGACTTTGTTCAGGCATTTGCGCTGGAATTATTTCAAAAACGGAGCATCGTAAAAATATAAAAGGAATTAGGGACTTCTTCAAGGGGAAGAAACTTACTATGATCGATGAGTTCCGTGCAGATATGAAAAAATTCGCTCAAGAGATGCAATTTGAGAAGGCAGCTGAATTGCGAGATAAAGTCAAGGATTTGGAGTATGTGACGCAACACATTAAGGTTGACAAAGATATGGATGAGGAGGCCCTGAAAAAAATGAAAAAAGACCTTCGTGAACGTGCACTTGATGAGCTTCTTGAGAAATTACAACTTGATAATAGTGCCCAATTTAAAATTGAATGCTACGATATCTCAAATATTCAGGGGACAAATGCAACTGGAAGTATGGTTGTATTTGTTGATGGAAAACCAGATAAAGCACTGTATCGTAAGTTCAAGATTAAAACAAAATCTACCCCAGATGATTTCCATATGATGCGAGAGGTTCTCACACGGCGCCTAAAATACCTTTCGGGCTCGAAATCCTCAGAAAAAAATGATAAGAGTTTTTCAATTCAGCCAGATTTAATTATTGTTGATGGAGGAAAGGGACAACTTACTTCTGCATATAGTATCCTTAACGAATATGGATTGATCGATTCAGTTCCATTAATAGGACTTGCTAAACGAGAAGAAGAAATATTTCGAGTAATAGACACAGAACCTTATGAGTTTGAGAAAATTCGATTAAAACGAAGATCTGAAGCATTATATCTTATTCAAAGGATTAGAGATGAAGCACATAGATTTGCAATTGGGTACCACAGAACATTACGTTCAAAGGGACAAATTAAATCAATTCTGGACGACATTCCGGGAGTTGGGGAAATAACTAAAAAACGTCTATTTGAAGCGTTTGGTTCAGTTGAGTCTATGAAGAAAGCTACGAACAGGGAAATGGAGGCTATTGTTCGTAATAAAAGAACATCACAGGCACTTCTTAAGGTATTAAAAAAAGTGTAACGATTTAGATTTCTTTTCGTCTTATAAGTAAGTGTAAAGTTCCGCTTTTCTGCCAAATCTGTTACTATTTACCTATTAACTTAGTAAGTATAGGGATTTTGGAGATTACGGAGAAGAAAATAGCACTTATAAAAGAAGATCCCCAATTTTTTGGGATCATTTATGAAACGTACATAGATGAAATTTATAGGTATGCGTTTTATTTAGCTGGGGAAAAACATAAGGCTGAGGATGTGACATCTATGGCGTTCATGCGTGCTTTGGAAAAATTCCATAGTTTTAGTGGAAACCAAAAGAAGTTACGAGCTTGGTTATATAGAATAACAAGGAATATATTTATAGATGAGGTTAGGAAGAAAAAAAATCAAGTACTGAGAATTCATGAGGACTATGAACCAGAAGACCATGAAAATTTTGCTCTGGAGGAGGAAAAGTCATTGTTGGTTGAGGAATTAGTAAAGTTTATTACAAATTTGGAACCACCAATTTACGCAGAGATTTTACTCATGAGGTATAAACAAGATCTTGAGATTACCGAGATTGCGGAAATTTTAGAGAAAACTGAACAGAATGTCCGAACAATTATTCATCGTGCTACTAAAAAATTACATGAAATATATGAGATGACAGCTAATTTGTCAGTTGCTGTAGACACCGAAGAAGTGATTTTGTGATTTAATTTTATAAATAATTGGAATGGAAGATGAAAAATTCAAAAAAATATTCGAAGATTTTCCAGATCATAGTCCTGACGAGGAGTTCGTAGATAATTTGTACGAAGCTTTAGACGAGAGAGCTCTTGAAATTAAAGAATCGGGGCGAAAAAAGAGTAAATTATTGATGCCATGGCAATTAAGTCTCGCCTTCGCATCTCTAACTTTCATTGTTATTTTTTCTGGGGTTCTTCTTACCTCGCCTGCAACATTAGAGAATTTACAATCATATCTTAGACAAGATGCTCAGGCTGATTTGTCTGATGAGGTGAGGATTACATTAGATGGTATTTCTGAGGAGAATGGAATTTTCATTTATGATCTTTCTGAAGAACAATCTCCACCAATTGCAGTAGAAATCAATTATTCTAATGATGTTGCTGAATTCATTCTACCAATTGGGCAATATCGGATTCTCGTTATAGATGATGATGTTGTTTTTTATGATGAACTTGTAACACTGGATCCCGAGGTAGCTGAACTCACTTTGAAAGTTACATAAATTACACAATATAAGGATAGGGCTAAATATAGATATGAAGCATATGTTTGTGAAAGTTAGATTTTTCCTCAGCTTGTTAACATGGCAGACAAGTTTATTGATTGCTGCCATTGCTGCGCTTGCATTGTCTGGAATTATTGTTGTGGCATCTCCAGCAAACGAAAATGAAATTGAGCAACAGACATTAATTGTGAAAAAAACTAGCTATACAAAACCTGTCCAGGTTCGATTCACATTCCCCCTCGATAGTTTTGATTTATTAATTTATAATAATCTGCAGCAGGAGAAATCAATTCCAGTTGAGTTCGAAATTCTTGAAGATGGTCCTGAAAGCTATATAGAGTTATTCCCGGGTGTTTATACATTCATCGTGAACTATAAAGACCAAACTGTAAAGAGGGATATTGTGTTGGGAATAGATAATCCCCGAGTGTATATAGATATGAAGTTTTCAGTTACAAAGGATGGTAGCCTTCCGGAACCCTTTAAATTAGAGATCCCAAACTTCTCGATTGATCCTCCCTTCTCTTCTCCTACGAACTAGTACTGACAATAGTGGAGAAATACTGTAAAATGTTTTTGTGAGATGCACTTTTAATTCTAACCTATTCTGCCATGCGGTCTTTTCTACGTCCCCTATCGCTTAAAATGGCGATCACTATTTCTCTTGTTATTTGGTTTAGTCTTACCCCACAGATAGTTGAGCTTGTCTTGGCTGCTTCACCTTCATTGGATTTAAATGGAGATGAAGAGACAATTTTTTATCAGTTGGGTGGGCCTGTTCCTATTGATATAGATATGACACTAGAAGATGATGATGATGAACTTTATAGCATTAAAGTAGAAATTTTAAACATTCAAGATCCGGGTGAAGAGATAATTTTGGCTAAGGAATCAAATAAAGTGAGAATTGATAGTGTTGAAGATGGATCTAATGGTGTCTTAACTCTATCTGGAACAGGAAATGTTATACATTACAATTCACTTCTTGAAGGGTTACAATACCAACATACTGGTGAAATTACATCTACAGTCGATAGGTCAATTAGAAT